>JASFUT010000180.1:0-6800 GCA_050050175.1 Chromatiales bacterium | reverse complement strand
CCGGCGGCGCCGGACCGCAGCCCCCGGGTGCACTGGTCGGGTGTGGAGGTGCGCCGCTTCCGCGGGACCCTCTACCTCACGGGTGTCGAGGCTCCGGCGCCCGACGCCGAGCTGGTCTGGGACGGCCGCTCGCCCCTGCCCCTGCCGGGGGGCGGGACCCTGCACGCCGAGCCGGGCCGGGCCGGCCTGGACCCGGCGGCCTGGGCGGACGCGCCCCTGAGGGTGCGGTTCCGCCGCGGCGGCGAGCGCTGCCGGCCGCGGGGGCGGGCGCACAGCCAGAGCCTCAAGCGCCTGTTCCAGGAGCGCGACGTGCCGCCCTGGGTGCGCGCGCGCGTGCCGCTGGTCTACGCGGGCGACCGGCTCGCGGCCGTGGGGGACCTCTGGGTGTGCGAGCCGTTCTTCACCGAGGCGCCCCTGGGCGTGGCGCTGCGGTGGGAGCGGTGAGGGGACGGCGCCGATGAGGCGCGGCAGCCTGGCCGGCCGGCGCCCCCTCACCGGCGCCCTGGTCAACGCGGTCCTCGCCGCGGCCCTCGCCCTGCTGGGCGTGGGGCTGTTCGGCCCCCTGATGTCCGTCGAGAAGTTCTACGTCTTCTCCAACCGGGTCTCGCTGTTCTCCGGGCTCGTGGACCTGGCGGGGGAGGGCCGCTGGGCCCTGTTCGCCGTGCTGGGCTCGTTCAGCGTGGCGCTCCCGCTGCTCAAGCTCGGACTGCTGTTCCGGGTATGGAACCTGGAGGCCGTGGAGAGCGCCCGGCAACGTCGGCACATCCGGTGGATGGCGCACTACGGGAAGTGGTCGATGCTCGACGTCTTCGTGGTCGCCGTGCTGGTGGTGAGCGTCAAGCTCGGCTCCATCGCGCGGGTGGAGGTCCACTACGGGCTCTACGCCTTCGCCGCGTCGGTCCTGCTGACCATGGCCGCCAACCAGTGGGTGCTGGTCCGCGCCGGCGCGGCAGGCGGCGGGTCCCGGTCGGCGGGGGGCTGAGGGGCATGTCTCCACTCAATGCCCTCTGGGTCCTGCTCCTCGCCTGGCTCGGACCGACGAGCGGCGCGGTCTGGCTCTACGACCGGGGTTGGCTTGACGGGCCGCATTCCTACCTCCTCTTCCAGACGGCCATGATCGGGCTTCTCTGCCTCGGGGTGCTGGCTCTCTCGGGCCGGGCCGCATTCGCCCGGGATCTGGGCCTGCGCCCCGTTCGGCCGGAGCATCTCGCCTGGGCAGGCCTTGCCCTGGTCCTCTACCTGCCGGCAGACCTGTCGCTCAAGGTCTATCCCCTGTGGTCGTCCGGGTCGGCGGGTGTGGGAGACGCCCTGAGGATCTACGTCGCCCGGGAGTCGCCGGCCGCGGTGACCCCGGTCCTGGTGCTCGCCATGGCGGTCATGGCGCCGCTGGCGGAGGAGCTCGGCTTCCGGGGTCTGCTCCAGGGCAGCCTGGCCCGGGCGTTGGACGGCGGCCCCTGGATCCCCCTTGCCCTGCCCGGCGTCCTGTGGACGCTCGGGCATCTGGGCGGCCCCGCCGCATACGGCGTGGCGTCGACGGCGGTGCTGGCCGTGCTCCTGGGGGTGCTCCGCGCCCGCAGCGGATCGGTGCTACCCGGGATCGCCCTGCACGCCGCCGTGAACGGCTTCTGGCTCGGGGTGGCGGGCTGGGCGGGCGCTCGGTGAGTCGGGGGATGGTGGACGGAATGGATAGAGTAGACAGTAGAAAGTAGACAGGGGACGGGCGACGGGTGACGGGTGGCGGGTGACGGGTGGCGGGTGACGGGTGACGGGTGACGGCGGGGATGGCGCGGACGCCCTATGCGGGAGCCGCGGTCGCTCCCGTGAGCCCGCCCTTGAGGACGTACACGTCGAGCCCCCGCCGCGCCATGAGAAAGGCCGCGGCGGCGCTGCGCTCGCCCGTGTCGCAATAGACGATGTAGCTGCGGCCCCGGCTGAGGCCCCCCATCCGGTTGCGAAGCAGGTAGAGGGGCATGTTGAGGGCGCTCTTCAGGCCGCTGAACCGATACTCCTCTTCGGTGCGCACGTCGATCCTGGCCGCTCCCTTCGCCATGAGCTCGCCGGCCTCCTCCAGGCCCAGCTCGCGGATCAGGGGCCGTTCCAGCAGGCATCCGAACTCGGGCTTCCCGAGCCGGGCCAGGCGGCCCGCGGTGAGCGCCATCACGTCTGCGTTGCGCGGCGCGGCGGAGATCAGCGCCTCCTCACCGAATGCGTCGCCCGGCCCCAGCTCCGCCAGCACCACCTTGTGCCTCTCGGTGGTCCGGCTGACCTCGAAGCGCCCTTCGCGGATCAGGTAGTAGTAGTCTCCGGGCTCCCCGGCGCGGATCAGGTACTCCCCGGCGTGCGCCGAGACCGGCTCCAGGGCCTGGAACACCGCCTCCAGGCTCGCCGTCGGCAGCCGCAGGAAGGCCGGCGTCTGGAGCAGGTCAAGCACCCATTCCAGCTCCTGGGGGTCGAAGCGTCCCAGGTCGGCGACCTCGATGCTGGCGCCGGCGTCCGGGTTCGACGTGAGGTGCTCCCAGGTCACCAGCTTCTCCAGGAGGTGTCCGTCCACCCGGACGAGCTGGGCCTCCTCGGAGGTGACCCGGCAGTCGAACAAGCGCGGCTTGACGTTTGCAAGGGCGAAGCGGGAGCGGGGCTCTCCGGCACCCAGGCGCACGCGGCGCCCGCTGCCGTCGTCCAGCAGCACCTCCCCGGCCAGGAGGTAGACGGCGTCGCCGTCGTTGTCGCCCTTGGCGAACACGGCGTCGCCGCAATCCCGGCGCTCGATGCTCGCTGCGTCGGAGAGGATTCGCAGGCTCCGCTGGTGCAGGGCGTCGAGCGGGATGAATCGGCGCAGGCGCTCCAGCTTCTGGGTCAAGGGCGTTTGTCCGGCATGGGAGAAGGCTTAGTCGTCCGTGCAAGGATAGTCGCACAATCCGGAGGCTTTGTTGACGGAGAGCGTCAAACGGCGCGCCGGCGGTGACCAACCGCCGCCCGGGCGCCGTCAGCCCGTCTTCGCCGCGGCGAGCCCCCCCTCCAGGAGATAGACCTTGAGGCCCCGCTCGGTCATCAGGAAGGCGGCGGCGGCGCTGCGCTCCCCCGTGTCGCAGTAGACGATGTAACGGCGCTTGGGGTCGAGCTGGCGCATGCGAAGCCGCAGCACGTACAGGGGGATGTTGAGGGCGTCCCCCACGCCCCACTGGCGGTACTCGTCTTCGGTGCGGACGTCGATCCGGACGGCGCCGCGGCCCACCAGCTCGGCGGCCTGGGCGATGTCCACCTTGCGCAGCAGCGGCTGCTCCAGCAGGGAGCGGAACTCGGCCTTGCCCAGGCGCATGAGGCGGCCGTCGGTGCGCATGCGCACGTCGGCGTTGCGCGGCGTATCCGAGAGCAGCGCCTCTTCGCCGAAGGCGTCGCCCGGTCCCAGGGTGGCCAGCACCGTGCGATGCCCGTCCTGGGTCCGACTCACCTCGCACTCGCCCTCGCGGATCAGGTAGTAGAAGTCGCCGGGGTCGCCCATGCGGATCACCAGCTCCCCCTTCTCGACGCGCCGCTCCTCCAGGGCATTCAGGATCGCCCCGACGTTGGCGATCGGGAGGCGGAACAGCGCGGGGGTCTGAAGCAGGTCGAGCACCCATTCGCGGGGCCCGGGGTCGGCGCCGAGGAGGTCCTGTTCCTCGTCCGGGTCGGCCTGGGCGGCCAGCTGCTCCCAGGCGGTCAGCCGCTCCAGCAGGCGGCCGTCCACCCGCAGGATCTGGGCCTCGTCCGAGGCCACATAGGCGTCGAAGCGGCGGGGATTGAGGTTGGACAGCGTGAAGCGCCCGCTGTCCTCGTTGGCCGTCACGCGCCGCCGTCGGCCCTCACCGTCGATCAGATCCACCTGCCCGGAGAGGAGATACACGGCGTGCCTGTCCCGGTCGCCCCGGGCGAACAGGCGGTCATCGCGCCTGTGGGTGTCCAGGTGCGCGGTGGACGCCAGGCTCACCAGACTGCGGTTGTGCAGTCCGTTCATCGGCACGAACCGTCGCAGGCGATCGGGGTCGAGAGTCATTCGGTCGCGGTCTTCCTTCGTTGCGCGGAGGTGCCTGCGGAGTCGGTCCGCCTGCGGTGCGGCGCCCGGCAGGGCGCGGCCGCCTGTGCGGCCGACCTGTGTCGGCGGGCGGCGGGAACAGACTAAATCCAAGGCCGAACACCCCACAAGAGCGCGGTTCCCGGTTCCGGCGTTATCCTGTAACATCCGCGCTTCGCTTCGACCGGTGGCACCATGCAGGACATCAACCCGATTCAGAACAGAATCAACGACCTCAAGGGGCGCGTGGAGTCCCTGAGGGGGTACCTTTGACTATCCGGCCCGGAAGGAGCGTCTGACCGAGGTCCTGCGGGAGCTGGAGGATCCGGATGTCTGGAGTGATCCGGAACGGGCCCAGACCCTGGGCCGTGAGCGCGCGTCCCTCGAGACCATCGTCGTCAACCTGGAGTCGCTCACATCGGGGCTTGCCGATGCGGGAGACCTGCTCGAGATGGCGGTGCAGGAGGGGGATGACGAGACCGTGGACGCCGTGGTCTCGGACCTCGACGAGTACGAGCGCATCGTCCAGGACCTGGAGTTCCGCCGCATGTTCTCCGGAGAGATGGATGCGGCGAATGCCTTCGTAGACATCCAGGCGGGCTCCGGCGGCACCGAGGCCCAGGACTGGGCGGAGATGCTGCTGCGCATGTACCTGCGCTGGGGCGAGCACCACGGATTCAAGACGGAGATCATGGAGCTCTCCGAGGGCGACGTGGCCGGCATCAAGAGCGCCACGGTCCGATTCGAGGGCGACCACGCCTTCGGCTGGCTGCGCACGGAGATAGGGGTGCACCGGCTGGTGCGCAAGTCCCCCTTCGACTCCGGCAACCGGCGCCACACCTCGTTCAGCTCGGTGTTCGTATCGCCGGAGATCGACGAAGAGATCGATATCGAGATCAACCCGGCGGATGTGCGCACCGACACCTACCGCGCATCCGGCGCCGGCGGTCAGCACGTGAACAAGACCGACTCGGCGGTACGCCTGACGCATGGGCCATCCGGTATCGTGGTGCAGTGCCAGAGCGAACGCTCGCAGCACCAGAACCGCGAAAAGGCGTGGAAGATGCTGCGCGCCAAGCTCTACGAGCAGGAACTGCTCAAGCGCCAGGCCGATCAGCAGGCGCTGGAGGAATCCAAGTCCGACATCGGCTGGGGCAGCCAGATCCGCTCGTACGTGCTGGACCAGTCCCGCATCAAGGACCTGCGTACGGGCGTCGAGGTGGGCAACACCCAGGCGGTCCTGGACGGCGACCTGGATCAGTTCATCGAGGCGAGTCTGAAGAGTGGGTTGTGACTTCGGTAGACGGTAGACGGTAGACGGTAGACGGGGGCGGGCCGGTTCGAGCATGGAACTCGGGCGCGATGTCGGGGCGCGGCAGTCAGTGCGAAGACATCGGGACGCGGAGGTTCGGGATGGCGGCGGAGTCTTTTCAGAGGCTCGAGGTCTGGCAGTATGCGCATCAGCTGGTCCTGGCCGTCTACCGGATTACCGCCGCTTTTCCCAATGGGGAGAAGTTCGGGCTGGTTTCGCAGATGCGACGGGCCGCGGTGAGCGTCGCGGCTAACATCGCGGAGGGATATAAGCGGCGGGGGCGCAGGGACAAGATCCGTTTCTACAACTTGGCCGAGTGTTCTCTGGAAGAGCTGCGCTATTACCTGATTCTTTCGCGGGATCTGGATCTCGTAGGCGACGATCCGGCACTGGAGGCAACGGCGGACAGGGTCGCCCGCATGCTCAATGGCTTGATCAAACGGGTCGAAGCCGACGCATAATCCCGTCTACCGTCTACCGTCTACCGTCTACCGTCTACCGTCTACCGTCTACCGTCTACCGTCTACCGTCTACCGTCTACCGTCTACCGTCCACTGTCTACTGTCTACTTCATAACCTCCTATGCCCGATCACCCGCAAAACCCGCCGGCGCCGACCGAAGCCCCCGACGACTCCGACAAGCTCATCGCCGAACGCCGCGCCAAGCTCGAGCGGCTGCGGGGGGAGGGCTTCGGGTTCCCGAACGACTTTCGCCGCAACGTGATGGCCGGGGAGCTGCACGCCGAGTACGGCGAGCGCTCGGGGGATGAGCTGGAGTCCCAGGGGGTGCGCGTGCGCGTGGCGGGGCGCCTCATGAGCCGGCGGGTGATGGGCAAGGTGAGCTTCAGCCACGTCCAGGACATGTCCGGGCGGATCCAGCTTTTCATCCAGCGCGACGCGGTGGGCGCCGAGGTCTACCAGCGGCTCAAGAAGGACTGGGACCTGGGCGACATCGTCGGCGCCGAGGGGGTGCTGTTCAAGACCAAGACCGGGGAGCTGTCGGTGCGCTGCGAGACCGTGCGCCTGCTGACCAAGTCCCTGAGGCCCCTGCCGGAGAAGTGGCACGGACTCACCGATCAGGAGAGCCGCTACCGCCAGCGCTACCTGGACCTGATCGTCAACGAGACCTCGCGCGAGACCTTCCGGATACGGACCCGCAGCATCCAGTTCATCCGCCGCTTCCTGGACGCCCGGGGGTTCCTGGAGGTCGAGACGCCCATGATGCAGGCCATCCCGGGCGGCGCCGCGGCCCGGCCCTTCATCACCCGGCACAACGCGCTGGACATGGACATGTTCCTGCGCATCGCCCCGGAGCTCTACCTCAAGCGCCTGGTGGTCGGCGGGTTCGAGCGGGTCTACGAGATCAACCGCAACTTCCGCAACGAGGGCCTGTCCACCCGGCACAACCCCGAGTTCACCATGCTGGAGTTCTACGAGGCG
>JASFUT010000179.1:0-6841 GCA_050050175.1 Chromatiales bacterium | reverse complement strand
GTGCCATGACGGCGTTGCAGCGCTTGACAAGGGCTTGCCATTGCCTACGCACTGCGCCTTGTCCTGACACTTATGGGGGGCTCTGAAAGCGCCAGTAACCGCGACGCAGTACACTCGCGGCCGCGCGCGAAGACGGCGAGCGAGCGGGTGCGGAGGCCGAGGGCCCGCCTGGACAGCCCGCCGATTCGGGATGACACTTCCCTGACACGGCGGGACGCCGCACCCGCTTCGCCTGCCCCGCCCGAGGAGACTCCGTGGTGATATCCGGCAGCGAGCTTTCCGCCGCCCGCGACGAGATCGGGAGCCTGCTCGAGGAGCTGGGCCTGTCGGCCTATCGCTACGAGGTGGAGCCCAGGGACCGAGGGCCGTGGAGCCTGATCGTCGAGTGCCGGGCGCCGGACGGCTGGCAGCGAGTGGAGCTTGAGCTGCCCGCCGAGCTGCTCGGAACCGGGGACGCAGGCGCCCACCGGGGCGCTCTGGCCCGGCTCGCCGAGGTCCTTTCCGACTGCCTGAGGAACCCATGAACTGCCGGGGCTGCTCGAGGCCGCGGGAGGTGGGCACTTGAGCTGTTGCTGCCCGCACGACCGCTCCGCGGGTCGCATTTTCTCGCTCCTCGCCCGTCGCTACCGCCGCCGCTTCGAGCGGCGCGGCTTCGAGCCGTCCCAGGCGCACCTCCTCGAAGGCCTCCATCGCGCGGGCTTCCGCCACGCCGACATCCTAGAGATCGGCTCGGGCGTGGGCCATCTGCACCAGACCCTGCTGGAGCGCGGGGCCGGCTCGGCGGTGGGGATCGACCTGGCGCCCCGGATGATCCGGGAGGCCGAGGACTGGGCGGCGGAGAGGGGGCTCGGCGGACGCGCGCGGTACCTGGTGGGGGATTTCGTGCTGCGCGCCGGCGAGATCGAGCCCGCCGAGGTGACGATTCTCGACAAGGTGGTGTGCTGCTACCCGGACGCCGATGCGCTGCTCGGGGCATCGCTGGCCAGGACCCGGCGGGTCTATGCGCTGACCTATCCCCGCGGGGTCTGGCCCGTGCGCCTGGCCGCGGCCCTGGGGGCCTGGGTGATGCGGCTGCTCGGCTCGGACTTCCGGCCCTATGTCCACGAGCCCGCCCACGTCCGGGGCGTGATCGAGGAGGCGGGCTTTCGGATGCGCTACCAGGCGCGGACCTGGGTCTGGCTTGTCCAGGTGTTCGTTCGGCCTGACAGCCCGCTCCGCGCGCGGGCCGAGGGCGCTGCCGGCCCCCTCCCGTTGTGCCATGCTTGGCGGGAGCGGCGACCGGCACCCGGCCGGTCCCGACCCACAGGCACGGAGGAGGTTCAGGCATGAGGACGAAGGGGCTCCTGGGGGCGGCGGTGGCGCTGACCGCCGTCGGCGTGCAGCAGGCGCCGGCCGCCACCATGCGCTGCGGCACCGAGCTGATCGACGTGGGCGCCAGCGTCTACGATCTGGAGAAGGAGTGCGGTCAGCCCTCCTCCCGGCAGGGTGACGAGTGGATCTACGATCGCGGGCCTGAGGAGCTCCGGATGATCGTCCGCGTGGGCGAAGGCGAGGTGCAGTCGATCCGCATCGAGGGCGAAGGGCGCCCCTGAGTCCGGCGCCCCGGTGCGCCGCAGGTCGGCCTCCCGGGCCGCCCCGGGCTACAGGAACATTTCCTCGGCGATGTTGTTGTACCAGCTGTGGGCGTACTCCACCTCGCGGCGCCGGTGCTGGGCCGAAGGGAGGTGGGGCGTGCCGTGGCCGCCCGAGATCTGCACGATGCTCTTGCCGTCGGGCGAGAGCCGGTAGACGGACGCGGAGACCAGCGCGTAGTCCGGTGCGAGGACACTGTAGTCCTGATCCATGTAACGCGGCTCCACCGGCTCGTGGCCTTCCATGATGGCCAGCAGACCCGCCGCACAGACCTTGGCCTGGGAGTTGGCGGCCTGAGCGGTCTTGGTCAGCTCCGGCGCCGTGCACGAGTCGCCGATCACGTGGACCCGGGGCATCCGCTCCGACTCGAAGGTGCGCGGGTCCACGGGACACCAGCCGGTCTCGTCCGCCAGCCCGGCGTCCAGCGCCAGCCGGGCCGCGGACTGAGGCGGTATGATGTTGGCCACGTCCGCGACAAACTTCTCGTTGGCGGTCCAGACCTCCATGGTCCGGCCGTCGACGCGCTTGATGCCGCCTCCGGTCTCCCGGGCCGAGACCCAGTCGATCATGCCGGGGTAGAGCTCGCCCCAGGCGTTCATGACCAGCCGCTGCTTGTCGAAATCGTACTGCGAGTCGAGGATGACGATCTTGGCGGTGGGGTTGTGCACGCTGAGATAGGCCGCGATCTGGCTGGCCCGCTCGTAGGGCGCCGCGGGGCACCGGTACGGCCGTGGAGGCACGCCGATGACGACGGTGCCGCCCTTCCTCATGCCCTGGATCTGGTTGCGCAGGAGCGCTATCTGGAGCCCCTCGCTGTGGACCTGGCCCCAGGCGTGGGGCATGCGCTCGCCGGCCTCGGCGTATCCCTCGATGCCTGCCGTCTTGAACTCGATCCCCGGCGAGAGCACCAGGCGGTCGTAACCGAACACGCGGCCGTCCTCGGTCACGACGGTGCCCTTGTCGCCGTCGATGGCCTTCACCCGGCCGCGGCTGACCGTGACGCCGTGCTCACGCAGGCCGTCGTAGGAGAAGCGGATGGAGTCCAGCGTGCGCGCCCCGGAGAGCACCTCGTTGCTCATGTAGGGGGCGTAGTAGACCGCGTCCTGCTCGATGAGGGTCACCTGGACGGGGGCGCCGCTGCGGATGAGGCGCTGGGCGACGATGCAGCCGCCGGCCCCCCCGCCGACGATGACCACCCGGTGCCCGCCGGCGGCGGCCCGGCGCGGCAGCGCGCCGCCGATCGCCAGCGCGGCCGCGCCGCCGGCGACACCGAGAAAACGTCTCCGCGTGATGCCCGGCATGTCACTTCCTCCCGCCGTTCTGGCTGATGTAGAACTGGATCAGGTCGCTGAAGCCCTGGTCGCCCTTGCGCTCGGCCAGGGCGGCCATCTTGGCGGCCATATGGGTGGTCTGCTCGCGGTACCCGGCGCGGTAGTCGCTCAGGGCGTACCGGAGATAGAGCTCCCACTGGCCCGCGAGCCGGCTGGAGCCCTGTTTGGCGCTCACGCCCCCGTCCCGGTGGCATTTCTCGCAGAAGGCATCGTGCAGGCGCTGGCCGCGGCTCGCGCTGCGCGCGTCGTAGGCCTGGTAGGGTGCCTCGAAAGGCTTGGCCGCGAAGTACTTCGCCAGAGCCTTGATCTCGGAGATGGTGTAGCCCTGCGCCAGCGGATCCATGATGCTCGGTGCGCGCTTGAGCGCGATGACGCCCTTGAGCTCCGGGTCCTTGTCGATCAGATCCCAGGCCTTGTCGATGTCCTCGGCGAACTTGTAGGCGAGCATGGCGCCGATGAAGTAGTCCTCGGACAGCCCTGCGATGGTCGGGCTGGCCGGCCCCTCGCTGTTGCCGTCGATGCCGTGGCAGCTCGAGCAGGTCCCGGCGAGCATCTCCGGGCTCGGTTCCGCCCCCCGGGCCAGCGGTGTTAACAGGAGGCCCGCGAGGAGCACCCGTGTGATTAGGCCATGCATAGATCCACCTCCGTGACCGTGCTCAGTTCTCGGCGACCGACTCTTCGGTCGGCTCGATGGGCTCTTTGTGCGCCACGCCCGTGTGGCAGTCGATGCAGGTGCGCTCGCCCCGGTCCTTGTGCTCGCGCTGGGCGAAACGACTCTGCTCGTCGATCTTCCACTGGTCGGTGTTGTGGCAGTTGCGGCAGTTCTGCGAGTCGTTGGCGCGCATCCGCTCCCACACCCCCTGGGCCATCTCCCAGCGTTGCGCCTCGTACTTCTCCGGGGTGTCGATAGTGCCGAGCATCGTGTGGAAGACGTCATTGGCGCCGGCAGTGGCCTTGCGGTACAGCTTGGGCCCGAAATCCTTGGGGATATGGCAGTCCGCGCAGGTCGCATTGATGCCCAGGAAGTTGCCGTAATGGGGGCTTTCCTTGTACTCCTCGTAGGGCGTGGTCATCGAATGGCAGGCCCCGGCGCAGAAGGCGTTGGAGCTGGTGGCCTCGAGGGACACGGCGAAGGCCGCCGAGAACACCACGCCCGCGACGGCGCCGATCGCGAGGAGCCACAACCACCGCCGGCTCTTCTTTCGGGGACCCGGCTGCTCGTTCGACTCTTCGGGATCTGCCATCCGCGCCTCCGGTTGTTACGGTCTGTTGTTGGGGGAAGCTCCAAGCTGGGGACGTTGTCCGTGATCGGGACACCAATCCTCGCCAGGGTAAACCAGGGGGGCGCCGAAATCGACCTGATCCTTCCCTGGGGAAAGGGGGGTAAGAGCGGGTCGGCGCCACCGCCTGGGCCGGCCCGGCCGACCCCCATCGCAGTGCTTCGGGTAGAATCCGGCGAGGGAAGGCCCGTCCCTTGCCTGCGGCCGGGAGGCCGGGCTTCCGGCAGGGCCATCGACCCGTCTGCGGCTGCCCGGGGCTCAGGCGCCGGACAGCGAAGGAGCCGAACATCGATGGGCAGGATCCGCAAGACCCTCGCGCTGCATCTGGCGGCGCCGACCTTCCTGGCGGGCTGCGTCACGCAGCCGCCGGTCGACTACGAGGCCATCGCCCGGCAGTCCGAGGCGACCAAGGCCCGGACCGAGGCCTGCATCGACAACGTCAGGCGCTCCCGGATATACCGCGACCTCAACCGCCGGCTGGTGCTCTTTCCCGGGCACGATCCCCTGGCGGAGCGCAAGACCTGGATCAGGGGGCTGCTCACGCCTCAGGAGAAGGCGGACCTGCGCGCCTGGATGCCCCTGATCCGGCAATGCCGGGCTATCCGCGTCGAGGGCGCGCGTGCCATGTCCGAGGAGATGGCCGGGGTGCTGGAGCAGAGCCACGCCGATCTCGACGCCCTCTACACCGATCTTCTGAACGACCGGATGAGCATCAACTCCTTCAACGCCCGGGTGATCGAGGAGAACGCGGCCACCTTCGGCCGGCTCCGCTCCCTGCAGGAGGACCTGTACGCCCGTTCGGTGCAGGCGCAGGGCCGGCGGTCGACCGCGGCCGGTCCCCGATGATCGCCGGTCGCATGAAATCGGGCTGGCGGAGGGTCGGGCGCGGCCGGCGGATCGCGCATCCGGGACCCGTGCTTCTGGCGGCGCTTGCCCTGACGCTCGCGCTCGGGGCCCGTCCGGCCCTCGCGCAGACGGCCCGGCCCGTCGCTCCGGCCGGACTTTCCGTGATCGAGGCGCCGGTCCACATTCCCCTGGCGCCGCTGTTTGCCGAGGTGGAGCGACTTACCCCGCGCGAGACGGGCCACTGGCGGACCTGGAAGGAGGTTCAGGGGGTGGACACCCGCTACCGCGCCTGGCGCGGACCGGTTTCGTTCCGGATGGCCGGGCAGACCCTGCTGGCCACCGCCCACGTGCGCTACTGGGTCCGGGCGCGCGCCCGCCTGCTCGGTGCGATCGAGCTGAATGCGGGCTGCGGGGTGGACGAGCCCCCGCGCCAGGCCGTGATCGGGGTCGCGGCCCGCCTGGAATGGGCCCCCGACTGGACCCTGCAGCCGCGATTCCGGGTGCTGCCGACCCGCTTCATCGACCGATGCGAGATGACCGCCGCGGACCTGGACGTAACGCCGCTGATCGGCCCGGTGTTCGAGCAGGCGCTGCGCGTCGCCATCGCCGAGGCACTCGGGACCCAACGGCAGGCGCTGGCCGAATTCCGGAGCCAGGCGGCCCGGGCCTGGGAGCGGCTGGCCCAGCCCTTGGAGCTGGGGCCCGATCTCTGGCTGCAGCTCCGGCCCTTCGCGGTGGCCATGGCGCCGCCCGAGGGTCGGCGAGACGAGGTCGTGGTGCGCCTGGGGGTCGCCCTGCGCCCGGAGCTGGTCCAGGGGGAGCGTCCCCGGCTCGCGCCCACGCCGCTTCCCCCCCTGGGGCGCCTTCCCGCGGGTCGGCGCGGCCTGGCGTTCAACATCGACCTCGCGCTGGACTGGGAGACGGCGGGCGACAGGCTGACCGAAGCGCTGCAGGGAAGGCGTTTCGAGATCGGCGGTCGGGATCTGGAGATCCGCCGCATCCGGCTCTCCGGCGGCGACTCGGAGATCGTGGCCCACGTCGATCTCGGCGGCACGGCCGGCGGCGACCTGGAGCTGTGGGCGCGGCCCGTGATCGTGCCGGGCTCCGCACCGCTGCAGCTCGAGGACCTGGAGTACCTCTACCATCCCGACGATCCCTTGGTCGGCCTGGCTGCGGAGAGCCTGTACGAGAAGGTCCGCGGGATGCTCCTCGAGGCGGCGAACCGGACGCTGGAGACGCGGCTCGACGAGGCGGCCGCGCGCATACGCGGCGCCCTGGAGAGCGCGCTGCCCCCCGGGATCGAGGTAAGCATGGACGGGCTGCGGCTCGAGGCCGGCTCCATCCGCGTGCGCGAGACCGGCCTGGTCCTCGAGGGCACCGCCGCCGGAGGACTGGAGCTGAGAGTCCATCCGGCCGGGGCGACCCGATCGGCGGATCGGTCTCCCGGGGCGTCGATCGCCGCGGCCGGCGGGCCCTGAGCCGGCGGATGGAGAGGGCGTGATCCGGAGGGCATGCGTCGAATGAATGGCCCTCTTCTCGTGGTCGCGTTCCTCGGCCTGGCGGCGCTCTCCTCGGGCTGCACTGACGAGGAGCCCCCGAAGCCGGCCGGGGAGCCCGTGGACCTGGTGGTCGACCTGGTGATTCGCGAGGCCTGGACCATGGACGAGATGGCCAGGGCGCTGACGCGCGAGACCGGCGTGCCCTTCGTCCTCGGCCACGGCGTGGACCCCGACAGGCGCATGAGAGACCCCT
>JASFUT010000178.1:0-6851 GCA_050050175.1 Chromatiales bacterium | reverse complement strand
TCGAGAACATGGGCGCCCAGATGGTCAAGGAGGTGGCCTCCCAGACCTCCGACGTGGCCGGCGACGGCACCACCACCGCCACCGTGCTGGCCCAGGCCATGATCCGCGAGGGTCTCAAGGCCGTGGCCGCCGGCATGAACCCCATGGACCTCAAGCGCGGCATCGACAAGGCCGTGATCGCGGCCGTGGAGGCGCTAAAGAGCCTGTCCAAGCCTTGCGCCGAGAGCAAGGCCATCGCGCAGGTGGGCACCATCTCCGCCAATTCCGATGAGGCCATCGGACAGATCATCGCCGAGGCCATGGAGAAGGTGGGCAAGGAGGGCGTCATCACCGTGGAGGAAGGACAGTCTCTCCACAACGAGCTGGACGTGGTCGAGGGCATGCAGTTCGACCGCGGCTATCTCTCGCCGTACTTCATCAACAACCAGGAGAAGATGTCCGCCGAGCTGGAGGACCCCTACATCCTGCTGTACGACAAGAAGATCTCCAACATCCGCGACCTGCTGCCGGTGCTCGAGTCGGTGGCCAAGGCCGGCCGGCCGCTGCTGGTGGTCTCCGAGGACGTAGAGGGCGAGGCCCTGGCCACCCTGGTGGTGAACACCATCCGCGGCATCGTGAAGGTGGCGGCGGTGAAGGCGCCCGGCTTCGGCGATCGGCGCAAGGCCATGCTGCAGGACATCGCCGTGCTGACCGGCGGCACGGTGATCTCCGAGGAGGTGGGCCTGTCCCTGGAAAAGGCCAGCCTCGAGGATCTGGGCCAGGCCAAGAAGGTCTCCATCACCAAGGAGGAGACCACCATCGTCGACGGCGCCGGCGCCGAGGCCGACATCAAGGCCCGTGTCGAGCAGATCCGCAAGCAGATCGAGGAGACCACCTCCGACTACGACCGCGAGAAGCTCCAGGAGCGCGTCGCCAAGCTGGCCGGCGGCGTGGCCGTGATCAAGGTGGGCGCCGCCACTGAGATGGAGATGAAGGAGAAGAAGGCACGCGTCGAGGACGCCCTGCATGCCACCCGTGCGGCGGTGGAGGAGGGCATAGTCCCCGGCGGCGGCGTCGCGCTGATCCGCGCCCTGGTGGGCATCGCCGACCTCGAGGGTGTCAACCACGACCAGGACGTCGGCATCGGCATCGCCCGCCGGGCGATGGAGGAGCCCTTGCGCCAGATCGTGGCCAATGCCGGCGACGAGCCGTCGGTGGTCCTGAACAAGGTGAGCGAGGGTGAGGGCAACTACGGCTACAACGCGGCCACGGGCGAGTACGGCGACCTGGTGGAGATGGGCATTCTCGATCCCACCAAGGTGACCCGCTCCGCCATGCAGAACGCCGCTTCCGTGGCGGGCCTGATGATCACCACCGAGGCCATGGTGGCCGAGGAGCCCAAGGAGGAGGCGCCGGCCGGCGGTGGAGACATGGGCGGCATGGGAGGAATGGGCGGCATGGGCATGATGTAAGCCCGCCGCGCCGCACCCGGTACGAAGAGCCCCGCTTCTGCGGGGCTTTTTTTCGCGACCAGTGGACAGCAGGAAGTAGACGGTAGAAAGGGGGGGCGCGGCCTCGGGTGGCTGCCCGGAGCGGCTCGAAGGATCGAACGTGGGTGTTCGGTAGACGGTAGACGGGCAATGGCCACGGCACCCGTAGGAGCGCCCGCTGAGCGCGAACTCCTGGTCGGGGCGGCGCCGATGTCAGCCGGGGGGAAAGCGGGGCGCACCCCGCGATCCCTGCTGCCCATCCCTACGGCCGCAGGTCGGGGACGAGCGGCAGCACACCCCGACCCGGGCGGCGATCCCGAGTGCTCCGCGGGCGCCTCGTTCCGCGGCCCGTCGTTGCCCGGCCTTCGCCCCGCCAAGTAAGCTTGATCCGGCCGCCCCGGCGCCCGCCGGGGCCTGATCCGAGGAGTGACGCATGTCGGAGTCCGCGCCGGCGGAGCACGCGAAGCGGGCCTGGGAGGACTGGCAGGCCCAGGCCCGGCAGCGGGACCTGCTGGTCCCGGAGGACCCGGCATTCGTCGATCGGCTGCTGCGGGTCTGGGAGGCGAGTGACTTCGTGGTCCGCGCCTGCCGCCAGGCCCCGGAGCTGCTCGAGGCGCTGGTCGCCAGCGGCGACCTGGAGCGGCGTCTCGAGCCGGGCGAGATGGCCCGGCGGGCGGCGGAGGCGCTCGGTGGGGTCGTTGACGAGGCCGGTCTGTGGAAGGCGCTGCGCGCGCTGCGCCGCCACCACATGGTGCGCATCGTCTGGCGGGACCTGGGCGGCGGCGCGGGGCTGGCTGAGACCCTGGAGGACCTGACCGCGTTGGCCGAGGCCTGCGTCGACGGTGCGCTCGATCCGCTGCACCGCTGGCTGGTCGAGGAGCTCGGCGTGCCCCGCGACGAGGAGGGCCGCGAGCAGCGCCTGGTGGTGGTGGGTATGGGCAAGCTCGGCGCGCGCGAGCTCAACCTCTCCTCCGACATCGACCTGATCTTCGCCTACCCGGCCGACGGCCGGGTGGAGGGCGGGCGCCGGCTCACCAACGAGCAGTTCTTCATCCGGCTCGGTCAGAAGCTGGTCCAGGCCCTGAACGTACAGGACGCCGACGGATTCGTCTTCAGGGTGGACACCCGGCTGCGCCCCTTCGGCGAGGCCGGTCCGCTGGCGGTGAGCTTCGCCGCCATGGAGGACTACTACCAGTCCCAGGCCCGCGAATGGGAGCGCTACGCCATGATCAAGGCGCGCGTGGTCGCGGGCGACCGGGAGGCCGGGGAGCGCCTGACCGCCATGCTGCGCCCCTTCGTGTACCGGCGCTACCTCGACTTCGGCGCCATCGAGTCACTGCGCGAGATGAAGCGGCTGATCACCCGCGAGCTCCACCGCCGCGGGATGGACGCCAACATCAAGCTCGGGCCGGGCGGCATTCGCGAGATCGAGTTCATCGGCCAGGCCTTCCAGCTGATTCGAGGCGGACGCGAGCCGGACCTGCAGGAGCCCGGCATCCTGACGGTGCTCGCGCGCCTGAAGGCGAAGGGCTACCTGCCCGCGTACGTGGTGGGCGAGCTCACCGAGGCCTACGAGGTCCTGCGCCTGACCGAGAACCGGCTCCAGGCCTGGCAGGACCGTCAGACCCATGTGCTGCCCGAGGACGCGGAGGGGCGTCTGCGCCTGGCCCGTTCAATGGGGGAGGGCGACTGGGACACCTTCGCCCGCCGCCTCGACGAGCACCGCCGCCGGGTCCAGGGACACTTCGACAAGGTCTTCGCCGCCCCCCAGGCGGACGAGGAGCCGGTGGACGGCCCCCTGGCGGAGCTCTGGCGCAGCGGCCTGCAGGGCGAGGGGGCGGTGCGGCTGGTGCACGAGGCGGGGTTCGCGGACGCCGAGGATGCCGTCGAGCGTCTGCGCGCCCTGCGCGCCTCCTCCGGGTTCCGCGGCCTGGGCAGCCGCGGGCGCGAGCGTCTGGACCAGCTCATGCCCCTCCTGCTGGAAGCCGTCGGGTCGGCCGAGAACCCCAACGCGACCCTGGAGCGGGTGCTGGGCCTGCTCGAGGCGGTCGCGCGGCGCACCGCCTACCTGGCCCTGCTGGTGGAGAGCCCGATGGCACTCTCCCAGCTGGTCAAGCTCAGCTCGGCCAGCTCCTGGATCGCCCGCCAGCTCACCCGCCACCCCCTGCTGCTGGACGAGCTGCTCGATCCGCGCCGCCTGTACGCGCCCCAGCGCCGCGACGCCCTCGAGTCGGAGCTGGAGACCTTCCTCGGCCGCGCCTCGCCCGACGACCTGGAGCAGCAGATGGAGCGCCTGCGTCAGTTCACCCAGAGCAACGTCCTGCGGGTGGCCGCGGCCGACATCGGCGGCGTGATCCCGCTGATGGTGGTGAGCGACTACCTCACTGAGATCGCGGAGGTCGTGGTCGCACGCGTCCTGGAGCAGGCCTGGCACGATCTCACCCCGCGCCACGGGCGCCCTGCCGGAGTGCTCGGCCAGGACACCGGCTTCGCGGTCGTCGGGTACGGCAAGCTCGGCGGCATCGAGCTCGGCTACGGCTCGGACCTGGATCTGGTATTCCTTCACGGCTCCCGGGACGCCGGCGCCATGACCGACGGGGCCCGTGCCCTGGCCAATGACGTGTTCTACGCGCGGCTGGGCCAACGCATGATCCACATCCTCACCGCCCGCACCCCCTCCGGGGTGCTGTACGAGGTGGACATGAGGCTGCGGCCCAACGGCGGCGCCGGCCTCCTGGTCAGCTCCCTGGACGCCTTCTCCGACTACCAGTCCGGCAGTGCCTGGACCTGGGAGCACCAGGCCCTGATCAGGGCGCGGGCGGTGGCGGGCGACGCCGTGGTGTGCGCTCGATTCGAGGAGATCCGCCGCGACATCCTCTGCCGCGAGCGCGACCCTGAGGCCCTGCGCCGCGACGTGCGCGAGATGCGCGACAAGATGCGCAATCAGCTCGACAAGTCGGGACCCGGCGTGCTCGACCTCAAGCAGGGGCCCGGCGGTATCGCAGACATCGAATTTATGGTTCAATTCTCGGTTCTGCGCTGGGCCCACGAGTTCCCCGACCTGGTCGACGTTCCGGACAACATCCGGCTGCTCGAGGGGCTGGCCCGGCACCGCCTCCTGGAGGGGGACGCGGCGCAGCGGCTGGCCGATGCCTACCGGGCGTTCCGCGCGGTGTCTCACCGCCAGACCTTGCAGGAGCTGCCGGGGCTGATGCCGGAGGACCAGCTCGCGGAGGAGCGCGGCTGGGTCCGCACCGCCTGGTCCGCGATCATGGAGTCCTGAGCGGCGAGCCGGGGTCCGACGTGCGCGCCGCTCATACCGAGTAGTCTGGAGAAACCGATGTCAACGATGGCGGATCGCGACGGGGTGATCTGGTTCGACGGCGAGCTGGTGCCCTGGCGCGAGGCGAAGACCCACGTGCTCACCCACACCCTGCACTACGGGCTCGGGGTATTCGAGGGCGTGCGCGCCTACAGGACCGACCGGGGCACCGCCATCTTCCGGCTCCGGGAGCATACCGACCGGCTGTTCCGCTCGGCGCACATCCTGAGCATGCCCATGCCGTACGACCGCGAGACCCTCTACGAGGCGCAGCGCTCGGCGGTGCGTGAGAACGGCCTGGAGTCCGCCTACATCCGGCCGATGTGCTTCTACGGCGCGGAGGGGATGGGCCTGCGCGCGGACAACCTCGAGGTCCACTGCATCGTGGCCGCCTGGGAGTGGGGCGCCTATCTGGGTGCGGAGAACATGGAGCGCGGGATCCGCATCCGCACCTCCTCCTATACGCGGCACCACGTCAACGTCACCATGTGCAAGGCCAAGGCCAACGGCAACTACATGAACTCCATGCTCGCCCTGCAGGAGGCGGTCTCCTGCGGATACGACGAGGCCATGCTCCTGGACCCGGAGGGCTACGTCGCCGAGGGCAGCGGCGAGAACATCTTCCTCGTCCGCGACGGGGTGCTGCTGACGCCCGATCTGACCTCGGCCCTGGACGGCATCACCCGCGACACCATCTTTAAGCTGGCCGCCGAGATCGGCGTGCCGGTGCGCGAGAAGCGCATCACCCGCGACGAGGTCTACATCGCCGACGAGGCATTCTTCACCGGCTCGGCGGCCGAGGTGACGCCCATCCGCGAGGTCGACGGTCGCGCCATCGGCCCGGGCGCCCGCGGTCCCGTCACCGAGCGCCTCCAGAGCATGTATTTCGACCAGGTTCACGGCCGGCGAGACGAGCACCCCGAGTGGCTGACCTATGTCTGAGCGCCCGGCTCCGGAGAGAGACAACATGGCCCCATCCCAAGCGAAGCAGCCGCCCAAGGCCCCCCCGGTCCGGGACGTCACACGGAGCGAGCTGCCCCTGAGCTGTCCGATGCCGGGCGACGAGGTGTGGAACATGCACCCGCGCGTCTACCTGCCCATCGAGAAGACGGGGGAGGCCACCTGCCCGTACTGCGGCGCGCGCTACCGCCTGGTGGACTGAGCCGCCGGCCAGTCGAGACGGAGGGGTTGTCCGGATGCTCGGCGCCAGCCCGTCGATCCGCACATAGAGCCAAGCGTTGAATCAACCGGCCCCCCCCAAGCTGGGCCCGGAGGCCCGCCCGCGCTCTCCCGGCGCCGCCTTGAAGCCCGACCGCCGTCTCTGGCTGGCGGCGGGCGTCCTGCTCCTCGTCGCCGCCTGGTACGCCGTGCATCTCGATCGGGCGGGGTTCTGGCTCGACGAGGTCGGGTCGGTGATGGCGGTCGAGCAGGGCTATCAGGCCATGCTCGCAAACCGGATGGATGCCGGGCACGGCCCGGTCTACTTCTCGGTCCTCTGGGCGGTGCAAAGACTGGCCGGCACCAGCGAGCTCGTGCTCCGTCTCCCGGCCCTGCTCTTCGGGCTCGGCTCCGTGGTCCTTCTCTACCTGCTGCTTGCTCCCCGGGCCGGCCGCGCGGTGGCGATGCTGGCCGCGCTGCTGCTGCTGGTCAATCCCGTGCAGGTGTACATGGCCATGCTGGCCCGGCCGTATACCATGGCCTCGTTCCTGTGCCTGCTCCTGTCCTGGCGGCTGCTGCGCGCGCAGGAGGGATGGGGTCCCCGGGACGGACCGGTCATCGCGGTGCTCGGCCTTCTGTGCATCGGCACCCACTACTCCACGGTGTTCGTGCTCCTGGGTATGGCCCTTTACCTGGCCAGCGCGCGACCCCGACAGTGGCGCTCGCTGGCGGCGCTGGGAGTCGGAGTGCTCCTGTACGCCCCCTGGGTGCTGGCCTTCCTCGCCATGAAGACCGAGCCCCTGGAGCAGATTGCCTGGTGGTCGCCCCCCTCCGTCATGGACGTGCTCGCCCTGCCGGTCAGACTGGCCGGTCTGGCGGTGCGCGAGGTGGATCCGGACAGC
>JASFUT010000177.1:0-6857 GCA_050050175.1 Chromatiales bacterium | reverse complement strand
CACACCCGCTGGGGCTGGGATGGCGGGAACCGCCTGTTCTATCCGACGGAATCGGTGCTCACCGCGGAGAAGGACGATCTGCGGCTTCGCCTCGAGATCAGGGTGCTGGAGACCGAGCCCCTGCGGGGCGACCTGCCCTTTCCGCTTCGGGACCTGATCATCTACGAGCAGACCGCCTGGTACGACGGGCGCGTCTGGCAATGGGTGCCCGCCGAGCGCGGCCCCGGCGGACGCTGGCAGGTGAAGGCCCGGATCCGGGGGCCCGGATTCAAGGAATGGACGGGCAAGCACTACTGATGCAGTCCGGAGACCGGGCGGGCCGCCCCGGAGGCACCCTCAGAGGCCGGGGCTCCACGCACCCTCGCCAGCGGCGGTCCCCGTCACCTGCAGCGCTCCCAGGATCTGCTTCCCGCGCCCCATCGAGACGGGTGACCGACGGACGCCCCTGTCTCGAAGGTGTCCCAGACCGCGGTTCTTCCTCCCATGCGCCGTTGGCGTTGGGCCCGCCGGGCGTGGGCAGGCGCAGGGGCGCCGGCTTATAGCGCTCTCTGCCCGCACCTGAGGACCCGCCGCTCTCCCGGACCGACCGCACGCGGGACACCGGCCGGGCCGGTACGGCCTCAGGACGCGGACCGCAGCCGGCAGGCCCCCGCTTGTTGCATTCTCCGTCCCCAGGGCCACCGCGTACGCCCTTCCAGCGCCAGACGCCGGCCTGCCGCGACCCGCTCTGTGAACTCTTGCCCAAAAATGGCCCCAACAGCTGTAGTTTAGCTATTGACTATTTTAGTAACTGCTTATATATTGAACATAAGCCGCCGCCGGCCCGCATCGCATAGGGCGATTGGAGTCGCGCGCGGGACCCCTTCTCCGGCGGCTGGCGTCGCTCTACGGAGAAATGACATGTACATCGACAGTCTTTCCATTGCCGGCATGGCCGTGTCCATCGTGGTCGTCGTGATGCTCGCGATCATGTTCCCGAAGTGGCGGGCCGACTTCCGGGAGGAAGAGGTCCGCGACGACGAGGAAGACTGACCGCCCAGCCTCTGCCGAGGGGCGGGAAACCGTCCTTCGCATGCGGCCGACCGGGCGGCGCGCTCCGCCCGTCGCCGGCCATTCCCTCCCGCAGATATCTCCGCCTGAGCGCACGCCTCTTCCGGACCGGCGCCTGCCGTCGCCGGGCTGACCGGGCCCCGAATTTGCCCTAAGCTTCGAGCAGGCAAGTCCGGAGGCCGGGTCGATGATCGAGATCACGCACAAGACGACCGGAGAGGTCCTCTTCAGCCTCGAAGGTGCGAGCCTGGCCGGGGCCGACCTGAATCACTGCGAGCTCGAGCACGCCGATCTGCGCGGGCTCGATCTGCGCGGCACCAACTTCCAGGGCGCCAACCTCGATGGCGCGGATATGCGGAACGCGGACATCGAGGGTGCCAACTTCCGGGCGGCGATGCTGCGCGGCGCCGATCTCACCGGCGCCGATCTCAATGACGCCACCTTCGGCGACGGCGTGCAGAGCAATGCCGCAGTGCTCTCGGGATCCACCCTGCGCGATGCACGGATCACCTCCTGCGACATGCCCTACGTGGACCTGCGCGACGCCGACCTCTCCGGCTCCTCCCTGGCCCGCACGGACCTGCACGCCGCGCGCATGGTCAACGCGGTGCTGCGCGGTGCGGTCGTCGGCTCCGCCATCATGGTGGAGGCGGACCTGCGCGGTGCCGATCTCAGCGACGCCTACCTCTGCAACGTCCGGCTCAACGGTGCCAACCTGTCGGGAGCGGTCCTGGATCGCGCCAGGCTCGGCGGAGACGATTGCATGCCCGCCACCATGAACCGTGTTGTCATGATCCGCACCAGCCTGGTCGGCGCCTGCCTCAGCGGAGTGTCCCTCCTCCGGGCGGACCTCTCTAACGCCAACCTCACCGACGCCGACCTCAGCGAGGCGGACCTCACCGGCTCCATCTTCCGCAAGGCCAGGCTGACCGGGGCGAACCTCCAGGACGTGGACCTCACGACCACCACGATGACCCTGGCGAACCTGTCGGCGGCGCGCAACGTGACGCTCAAGTACCCCAAGCACGACGCGCGCTGAAGGCGCTTGTCCCGGGCACGACGGGGCCCGCAGCGCCGGCGCAACGCGAGGGCGGGCCCGGCGCCCGGCGGCGTGTCCGTCCGCTGCGCCCGACCCCCTTCACCTTGCCCATCAACGCCTTGACTAACCTACGGCAATTGGAAGTTTCTGACGTTCTACTAGAATTCGTAAGGAAGACCGGAGCCGCCGGGTCGGCACGAGCGCCTCGCAGGCGCCCGCGCGACGGGCCCAGCGGGGCGTAAGAGCGCCCGATAACCGGCAGAGGGAGGCGCGAACGAGCGCCGCCCGGCAACCTGGGCCTTCCCGGGGATGGCGGTGGAACAAGGTTCCAGAAAGCCCGACGACACGAGCGATCCTGCTCTCGGCGACGAGGGCGCGGTACATCTCGGCCTTGCGGGACGCATCGCCCGCACCTTCATCAACACCCCCGTCACGCCCATGCTGCTGATCGCCGCCCTCGGCATCGGCCTCCTCGGGCTCATGTTCACCCCCCGGCAGGAGGATCCGCAGATCTCCGTGCCGATGATCGACCTGTTCGTGCAGTACCCCGGGGCGACGGCCCAGCAGGTGGAGAGCCTGGTCACCGAGCCCCTGGAGCGGATCATGAAGGAGATCCCCGGGGTCCGGCACGTCTATTCGGCGACCGTGCGCGGCCAGTCGATCGTGACGGTGCGCTTCTTCGTGGGCGAGGACATGGGCGATTCCATCGTCAAGGTCCACGACAAGCTGCAGTCGAACATGGACAAGGTCCCGCCGGACGTGAAGATGCCGCTGGTGAAGCCCGTCAGCGTGGACGACGTGCCGGTGGTCACCGTCACCCTCTGGTCCAGGGACGTGGACGACAGCCAGCTGCGCACCCTGGCGATGGACGTCCTCCAGGAACTCGGGGAGGTGCCGAACACCGGCAAGGGCTTCGTGGTCGGCGGGCGCCAGGAGCAGATCCGCATCGAGGTGCTCATGGAGCGCCTGGCGGGCTACGGGATCAGCCTGGACCAGGTCGCCAATACGATCCAGACCGCCAACGCCGAGCTCCAGACCGGCGATCTCGAGTCCGGCGGTGCCGCCTACCAGGTCTACTCCGGCTCGTTCCTCAGGACCGGCACCGACATCGCGAACCTGGTGGTCGGCACCCACGGCGGCCGGCCCATCTACGTGCGCGACGTCGCCCGGATCGACCACATACCCGAGGACGCGGACCACATTGTGCAGCACTACACCGGTCCGGCCTACGAGGGTGACGCGCCGGCCGAGGGCGAGCCCGCAGTGACCATCGCCGTGGCCAAGAAGGAGGGCAGTAACGGCGTCACCGTCGCCCAGGCGGTCCTCAAGAAGCTCGAATCCCTCAAAGGCCGCCTGATCCCATCGAACATCAACGTGGTGATCACCCGCAACTACGGGAAGACCGCCAACGACAAGGTCAACGAGCTGCTGGGGGCCATGTTCGAGGCGACCGTCATCGTCGCCATCCTGTGCCTGGTCGGTCTGGGCTACCGAGCCGCATTCGTGGTCATCACCGTGATTCCGGTGGTCATCCTGCTCACCATCTGGTGGGCCTGGATGATCGACTACACCATCGACCGGGTCAGCCTGTTCGCCCTGATCTTCTCCATCGGCATTCTGGTGGACGACGCCACGGTGGTGGTGGAGAACATCTTCCGCCACTGGCTGGAGGTCGGGAAGACGTCAATCGAGCACGCGGTGCGCGCCGTGGACGAGGTGGGCAACCCGACCATCCTCGCCACCTTCACCATCATCGCGGCGCTGCTGCCCATGGGCTGGGTCAGCGGCCTGATGGGGCCCTACATGCGGCCCATTCCCGTGCTTGGGTCCTCGGCGATGTTCTTTTCCCTCATCGCTGCATTTGTGTTCACACCCTGGTTCGCCATGCGGGTCCGGCCGCGCCTGGCATCCCTCGAGAAGGCTGAGCGTCGCGAGGAGAAGACGCGCAAGATCGTCGGCAAGATCTACCGTCCGATCATCATGCCGCTGATCGAGCACCGCACTCTCGGAATCGCTTTCCTGATCACCGTCATCTTCACCACCGCCCTCGTCTGCGTCCTTTTCTACACCCAGACGGTGGCGGTCAAGATGCTGCCCTTCGACAACAAGCCGGAGTTCAGCGTCATCGTCAACATGCCCGAGGGCACCGCCCTGCCCGAGACGGCGAACGTGGTGGCGCGGCTCGCGCACGAGGTCAGAGAGCTGCCGGAGGTGAAGGCGGTGCAGACCTATGCGGGCACTCCCCAGCCGTTCAACTTCAACGGCATGGTCCGCCACTACTACCTGCGCGAGCAGCCCTGGGAGGGCGATCTGCTGGTCATGCTCAAGGACAAGAACGAGCGCAAGAGGGGCAGCCACGAGATCGCCGTGGCCGCGCGGGATCTCCTTACGCCCGTCGCCGAGAACCTCGGGGCCCGGATCGCCGTAGTCGAGATGCCGCCCGGGCCTCCGGTCCTGCAGACCGTGGTCGCGGAGGTCTATGGACCTGACGCGGAGACGCGCCGCCAGGTGGCGCGAGACATGACACGTATGTTCGAGGAGGTGGAGAACATCGTCGACGTGGACAACTACATGACCGAGCCCTACGAGTTCTGGCGCTTCGACGTGGACACGGAGAAGGCTGTGCGCCGGGGCATCTCGGTCAACACCATCAATCAGAACCTGGCGATGGCCATGGGCGGGTACACCATCGGCGACGTCAAGCGGGGCACGGTGCTCGAGCCCACCTACATCGTGATTCAGGTCCCGCTGGCGCATCGCTCGCAGGTCACCGGGCTGGCGAGCCTGCCCATACCCACCGGCGACGGGCAGCGGGTCCCGCTGGGGGAGCTTGGGCAGTTCGTCAAGACGCAGATGGACCCCACGATCTATCACAAGGACCTCAGGCCCATGGAATATGTGGTCGGCGAGATGGAAGGCCGGCTGGGAGCGCCCATCTACGGAATGTTCGGGGTGGAGGACCTGCTCGAGGACTACACCACTCCTGACGGCGTGCAGATCACCGGGATGCCCTGGGGACTGATCGGGCCGCCGGAGGACGACGCCGTCTCCGGATTCGAGTGGACCGGCGAGTGGACCGTCACCTACGAGACCTTCCGCGACATGGGGCTCGCCTTCATGGCCGCCCTGATCCTGATCTACGGGCTGATCGTGTGGGAGTTCCGCAACTTCGCCCTCGCGGGCCTGATCATGTCGCCTATCCCGCTTACCCTGATCGGGATCATCCCGGGCCACCTGGTCATGAGCGCCGAGTTCACCGCGACCTCAATGATCGGGCTGATCGCGCTCGGCGGCATCATCGTCCGCCAGTCGATCCTGATCGTGGAGTTCGTCAAGATCGAGGTGAAGAAGGGGAAGAGTGTCCGGGAGGCTGCGGTTGCCGGGGCGGAGATCCGCATGCGGCCGATCCTGATCACCTCCCTGACCCTCATGGCGGGCGCCTGGGCCATCATCTTCGACCCGATCTTCCAGGGCATGGCGGTCAGCCTCCTGTTCGGCGCCGGTGTCGGCACGCTCATGGCGGTGGTCGTGATCCCGCTGGGCTGCATCAGCGCCCGCAAGCAGTTCTATCTGGTGCAGACCGAGTCGGGTGAGGTCGAGCTCAGCGGACGCTACGCGGAGATCGAGCAGGACGGCGGCAAGGACAGGAAGAAGGAAAAGGCAGCGCGCCGCCGCGGCCGGATCCCGATCTGGATGCGGGTGTGGAGTATTGCCATATCGGCGATCACGTGGACCTTCTACGTGCTCCGCGCCCTAGTGCTCATGCTGTGGCAGGTCCTGAGCGGCTTCCTTAAGAAGCGCCCCTCCCCGAAGCCGCGCCCGGCGCCCGAGGGCGATCCGCCCCCCGACAGCCCGCCCCCCTCCAGCGGGCCACCGCCGGCCTCGGGCGGTGCGACGAATCCGTCCCCTGCCGGCATGGGGGGGAGCCAGGGCGGACACCGCAGCGCTGCGGCAGCCTCTGGCGCAGGCAACCCCTCGATCTCCGCCGGGGCCCCCGCCAACGATGCGCCGAAAGCGTCTCCGGTGGAGGCCGCGGGCAGCCAGCCCGCACGCGAGGACGGGGAGGATGAGCAAGCGGAGCCTGTCGCCGTCGACGAGGCGGCAGCGGCGGAGGAGAAGCCCCGTCAGCGCCCGCACGCCCCGAAAAAGCGCACGCCGAAGGCGAAGAAGTCCGCCCAGCCCAGGCAGGGCGTGGATGAGAGGGGGGAGCCGGCCGGCTCCAACCCCCCCGCACCGGCGGAACGGAGCGTTGCCCCCGGAACAGAGCACAGGCCCGGCGGCACGGCGTCCGGCAGAAAGAAGCCGGCACGGCGTGGGATACGCCCGAAGCAGGGAGCGGGATCATGATCGAGATACGCCACAAGGCCACCGGGGAGGTGCTGGAGAGACTGGACGCCGACACGCTCGCGGGCGCGGATCTGCGCGACGATGTGCTCAGAGGCGCCGATCTGCGCGAGGCCGACCTCAGCCACGCCCGGCTTCAGGAGGCCGACCTCAGCGAAGCCGACCTCGAGGGCGCGAATCTGGAGGGCGCAGTATTCTTTCGCACCCAGCTCAACGGCGCCAACCTCAAAGGCGCCAACCTCACGGGCGCCCGGCTGAGCGACGGGTCGCCGGGCAGTGGCGCCGTCATGGAGCGCTGCGACTTGCGGGACGCCATGCTCGACGCCTGCGACATGCGTTATGTCGACCTGCGGGATGCGGACCTCTCCGGCGCCCACGTGTGCCGGTCCGACCTCTCAAACGCCGAGCTCACGCGCGCCCGGCT
>JASFUT010000176.1:0-6862 GCA_050050175.1 Chromatiales bacterium | reverse complement strand
CCTGCGGAGGTCGGCTCCGACCGCCGATCCGATGCGCCGCGCCCGGCGCCGCCGTGGCGCGGATTCGGATACATTGCAGGACGGTCTCGATCAGGAATCATCCGGTGTCGGAAGAATTCATCTGGCCGGTGCGGGTCTACTACGAGGACACCGACGCCGGGGGCGTCGTCTATTACGCCAACTACCTCAGGTTCATGGAGCGGGCGCGCACCGAATGGCTGCGCAGCCTGGGCTTCGACCAGGACCGGGTGCGCGAGGAGGACGGGGTGCTGTTCGCCGTGCGGCGGGTCGAGGTGGACTACCTGAGTCCGGCCCGCTTCAACGACGCGCTGGAGACGAGCCTGCGCCTGTCCGGCCGGCGCGGGGCGAGCCTCACCTTCGACCAGGAGATCAGGGCGGTACCGGGCGGCGAGGTCCTGGTGCGCGGGCGGGTGAAGGTCGCCTGCCTGGACGCGGAGCGCCTCCGCCCGGCCGCCATCCCCAGGCGCATCGCAGCGGAGATCCCGGATGTCGAATGAGCTTTCCTTCCTTCACCTGGTCGCCAGCGCCAGCCCCCTGGTGCAGCTGGTCATGGTGGCGCTGGTGCTGGCGTCCGTCGTCTCCTGGACCATGATCTTCGACCGCGCCCGGGCGCTGCGCCGGGCGCGGTCCGAGGCGGCGGACTTCGAGGAGCGCTTCTGGTCGGGTGGGGAGCTGGGCGAGCTCTACCGCCAGCTCGACCGCGACGCGGAGGCCACCGGCATGGCGGCCATCTTCCGGGCCGGCTTCCGGGAGTTCGTGAAGCTGCGGGAGAACCCCGGCATCGAGCCGATGGACGTGGTGGAGGGGGCGCGCCGGTCCATGCAGGTGGCCATGAACCGGGAGCTCGACGCGCTGGAGACCTACCTGTCCTTCCTCGCCACCGTGGGCTCGGTCAGCCCGTACGTCGGCCTGTTCGGCACCGTCTGGGGCATCATGAACGCCTTCCAGGCCCTGGGAAACGTCAAGCAGGCCACCCTGGCCCTGGTGGCGCCGGGAATCGCCGAGGCGCTGATCGCCACCGCCATGGGCCTGTTCGCGGCCATCCCGGCCGTGGTCGCCTACAACCGGTACGCCAACAACGTGGAGCGCCTCAACAACCGCTACGAGGGCTTTCTGGACGAGTTCACCACCATCCTTCAGCGCCAGGCCCATGCCTGAGGCAGCCGCGGGCGCCGGGGGCGGGGGGGTCTGATGGCGAGGCGACGCCAGCTCAGAAAGCCCATGTCCGAGATCAACGTCGTGCCGTACATCGACGTGATGCTGGTGCTGCTGATCATCTTCATGATCACCGCACCCCTGCTGACCCAGGGCGTTAAGGTGGACCTGCCGCAGGCGGCGGCCGAGCCCCTGCCGCCGGAGTCGGAGGAGCCCGTGGTGGTCAGCGTCACCGCCGCGGGCGACTACTACATCGATCTGGGCGAGGACTCCGACAGCCCCGTGGACGCCGAGACATTGCAGCTGCGGGTGGCGGCGGTGCTGCGCAACAGCCCCCGTACCCCGATCATGGTGCGCGGCGATCGCGCCGTGGACTACGGTCAGGTAATCGACGCCATGGTCCTGCTCCAGGCCGCCGGGGCGCCCAGCGTGGGCCTGGTGACGCGCACGCCGGAGTCGGAGAAGTAGGCCGGCCATGTGGGAGCTGATCCGGCGCAATCCCGGCGCGGCGGTGCTCGCCGTGCTCATGCACCTGGCGTTCCTCGCGTTCCTGGTCGTGGGGGTGGACTGGCTCGACGAGCCCGAGCCCTCTCCGCCCGCGGAGGTGGTACAGGCCCGGGTGGTCGACGAGGATCGCGTCCAGGCCGAGGCCCGCCGCCTGGAAGAGGCGGAGCGACAGCGGCAGGCGGAGCTCGAGGTGGCCCGCCGGAGGGAGCAGGAGCGCCTGGAGAAGCTGCGGCGCGAGAAGGCGGCCGAGCGCGAGCGTCTCGCCGAGCTGGAGCGCCAGCGCAAGGCCGAGGCGGCGCGGCAGGAGGCCGAGCGCAAGAAGGCCGCCGAGGAGGCGGCACGGCTCGCACGGCTGAAGGCCGAGCGCGAGGAGGCCGCGCGCCAGCGCCGGGAGGAGCAGGCGCGGGCGGAGCAGGCCCGACGCGAGGCCGAGGAGGCCGAGCGCAAGGCGGAGGAGGCTCGCCGGGCGGCCGAGCAGAAGCGGCAGGAGGCGGAGGCCCGGCGCAAGGCCGAGGCGGCCGAGCGCAAACGCCGGGAGGCCGAGGCCCGGCGAAAGGCCGAGGAGGAGCGCCGTGCGGCCGAGCAGCGGGCCCGGGAGGCGGCGCTCCAGGAGGCGGTGGAGGCCGAGCGGGCCCAGCGCGAGCTG
The DNA here is from genome assembly GCA_050050175.1 of Chromatiales bacterium. Lineage (GTDB taxonomy): Bacteria > Pseudomonadota > Gammaproteobacteria > Chromatiales > Chromatiaceae > CAVQCX01. The sequence goes on along the minus strand of JASFUT010000176.1, from coordinate 4,533 downwards.
GGTCGCTACGTGGCCCTGATCCAGGACCGGGTCGAGCGCAACTGGCTGCGGCCGGCCGGGGTCGGCCGCGGTCTCGAGGTCAAGCTCAGGGTGCGCATGATCCCCGGCGGCGGCGTCGTGTCGGTCAGCGTGGCCCGGAGCAGTGGAAACGCCGCCTTCGACCGCTCCGCCGAGGCGGCGGTGCGCAAGGCCGAGCCCCTGCCCGTGCCCAGCGGCAGCCTGTTCGAGTCGTTCCGTGACCTCATCTTCGTTTTCAGCCCCGACGCCTGAGGTTTAATACACGCCCATGAGAAATCTGCTGTTGCTCGTCGTTCTGCTGCTCATTCACGCCCAGTCCACGGCGGCTCCCCTGACCATCGAGATCACCGAAGGCGCCGAGGGCGCGCTGCCCATCGCGGTGGTGCCCTTCGGCTGGGCCGGACCCGGGGATCGCCCGCCCTACGACGTGGGCCGCATCGTCGCCGCCGACCTGCACCGCAGCGGCCGGTTCAAGGTGCTGGACGAGGCGGACATGCTCGCGCGGCCCCAGAGCGGGACTGAGGTCAACTTCCGCGACTGGCGGGCGCTGGGCAGCGAGAGCCTGGTGGTGGGGCAGGTGCAGCCCAACGGCCCGGGGGGCTACCTGGTGCGCTTCCAGCTGTTCGACGTCTACCGCGGCGAGCAGCTGACCGGCTACAGCATTCCGACCACCCAGCGGGACCTGCGGGCCACCGCCCACCGCATCGCCGACATCGTCTACGAGGCGCTGACCGGGGAGCCGGGCGCCTTCGCCACCCGAATCGCCTACGTCACCTCGGTGCGAGACGCAGGCGGCGAGGCGCAGGTCTCGCTGCAGGTGTCCGACGCCGACGGCTACAATGCCCAGACCATCGTCAGCTCCGCCGAGCCGCTGATGTCGCCCGCCTGGTCGCCCGACGGCGAGCGCATCGCCTACGTCTCCTTCGAGCGCGGACGCCCGGCCATCTACGTCCAGGAGGTGCTCACCGGGCGGCGGGAGCAGGTCTCCGCCTACGAGGGGATCAACGGGGCGCCGGCCTGGTCTCCGGACGGCCGGCGTCTGGCATTGACGCTGTCCAAGGACGGCAACGCGGACGTGTACGTCCTGGACCTGGCCTCCGGGCGTCTGCGGGCCCTGACCCGCCACTACGCGATCGACACCGAGCCCGCCTGGGCGCCGGACGGGCGCAGCCTGGTCTTCACCTCGGACCGGGGCGGCGGGCCGCAGATTTACCGGGTGTCGGCGGACGGCGGTCAGGCCGAGCGCCTGACCTTCGAGGGGTCCTACAACGCCCGCGCCAGCTTCTCGCCGGACGGGGAGAGTCTGGCCCTGGTGACCCGGGTGAACGGAGACTTCCGCATCGGGCTCATGGACCTGGAGACCGGGGCCATCCGGGTGCTCACCGAAGGGCGGCTCGACGAATCGCCGAGTTTCGCGCCCAACGGCAGCATGATAATTTACGCGACCAAGGTGAACGGCACCGGCGAGCTGGCTGCCGTCTCGGTGGACGGCCGGGTCAGGCAGCGCCTGGCCCAGCGCGCCGGGGACGTCCGCGAGCCGGACTGGTCGCCCTTCGCCGAACAGGACAGGAGAGAATAAGTATGAACAAGACCGTGGTAACGATGATCTGCATGACCCTGGCGGCCCTGCTGCTGGCCGGCTGTGGGAGCACGCCCAAGGGTGAGGGCGCAGGCGCGCCCGTGGTCGAGGGCGGTGCCGGGATGGGTTCCGGGGGCGCCGAGGGGGCACGCACCGCCGGGGCCGAGGCCGGCGGCGCCTGGACCGGAAGCCCGCTCAACGATCCCGACAGCCTCCTGTCCGCCCGCACCGTCTACTTCGACTTTGACGAGTCCACCATCCGGCCCGAGTACCGGGATCTGGTCCTGGCCCATGCGGAGTACCTCGCCGCCAATCCGTCGGTCCGGGTCACCCTGGAGGGGCATGCGGACGAGCGCGGCTCACGCGAGTACAACATCGCCCTGGGCGAGCGGCGCGCCAGGGCGGTCAAGGAGATGATGATGGCCCGGGGGGCGTCGAGCACGCAGATCAACACCGTCAGCTACGGTGAGGAGCGCCCGGCCGTGCTCGGGTCGGACGAGGCCGCCTGGTCGCGCAACCGACGCGTCGAGCTGGTGTATTGACCCGGGCCATGAGACGCGTCCTCGCCGCCTGCGTCGCTCTCGGTCTCTGTGCCCCGGTCCTGGCCGGGTCGGAGGACCTGAGCCTCATGCAGCGCATCGAGCGCCTTGAGCGCCTGGCCGGCGGCGAGCGTCCGGACAGCGGCCAGGCCGATCTGGTGACGCGGCTCCAGGAGCTGCGCCTGGAGATCAGCCGCCTGCGCGGTGAGCTGGAGCTGCAGGGCCATCGGCTGAAGCAGATGGAGCAGCGCCAGCGGGATCTCTACCTGGACGTGGACCGCAGGCTCTCCGAGCTGGCGGGGTCCCGGACGGGACAGCCGATGGAGGCGCCACCTGCGCCGCCGTCCGAGCCGCCGATGGTCGTCGAGGCACCGCGGTCCACGGGGCCCGCGCCGGCCCCGCGGGTCGCTCCGCCCGCCGCGCCGGGCGACCCCGCGGAGGAGGCCGCGCGTTACGACGCCGCCTTCGACCTGCTCAAGGCCGGGCGCTATGCCGAGGCCACCCGGGCGTTTGGTGATTTTCTCGACCGCTATCCGGGAGGGCGTTACGCCGACAACGCCCAGTACTGGCTCGGCGAGACCGCCTACGTGAACCGGGATTTCGACAAGGCCCTGGCGGAGTTCCAGCGGGTGGAGGACGACTACCCGTCGAGCCCCAAGGTGGCCGACGCCCTGCTCAAGATCGGCTACATCGAGTACGAGCAGGAGCAGTGGCCGAGGGCCCGGCAGACCCTGGAGCGGCTGGTCGAGCAGTATCCGGCGACCACCGCCGCGCAGCTCGCCCGCCAGCGGCTCCGCCGCATGAGCGGCGAAGGCCGCTGAGTCCCTTCCGGCCGCCCGGCGGCCGCCCCCCGTCATGCCGCAGCTGCGAGTCACCGAGATATTCCTCTCCCTGCAGGGCGAGTCGCGCAGCGTCGGCGTGCCCACCGTCTTCGTGCGCCTGACCGGCTGCCCCCTGCGCTGCGGCTACTGCGACACCGAATACGCCTTCCGCGGCGGCACCTGGATGGAGCAGGCGGAGGTCCTGGAGCGGGTGCGGGGATTCGGCGTCTCTCACGTGACCGTAACGGGCGGGGAGCCCCTGGCGCAGAACACCAGCCCGGCGCTGATCACGGCCCTGTGCGACGGGGGCTACCGGGTGTCCGTGGAGACCAGCGGGGCCCTGGACGTCTCGGTGATCGATCCGCGCGCGGTCAAGGTGATGGACCTCAAGACCCCGGCGTCCGGGGAGATGGCGAAGAACCTCTGCGGCAACCTGGACCACCTGGCCCCGGCCGATGAGGTCAAGCTGGTGATCTGCGACCGTGCGGACTACGAATGGGCCCGGGCGCTGGTGCGCGAGCAGTGCCTGGCCGAGCGCTGCGAGGTGCTGTTCTCGCCCTGCCACGGCCGCCAGGACCCCCGGGTGCTCGCCGAGTGGATCCTCGAGGACCGGCTTCCCGTGCGCTTCCAGATCCAGCTCCACAAGCTCCTGTGGGGCGACACGCCGGGCCACTGACGTGCCTGAAACGGGGGCCGTGGTGCTGCTCTCAGGCGGGCTGGACTCGGCCACCACCCTCGCCGTCGCCCGCGACCGGGGCTTCGCCTGCCACGCGCTCAGCATGGACTACGGCCAGCGCCACGCCGCGGAGCTGGCCGCGGCGCGGGGCGTCGCCCGGGCCCTGGGTGCGGCCGAGCACCGGGTGGTGCGCATCGGCCTGGAGGCTATCGGCGGCTCCGCCCTGACCGATCCCGCCATAGCGGTGCCGGAGCAGCCCCGGGCCGGTATCCCCGTCACCTACGTGCCCGCGCGCAACACCGTCCTGCTCGCCCTGGCCCTGGGCTGGGCCGAGGTGCTGGGGGCCCGGGACCTCTTCATCGGCGTGAACGCCGTGGACTACTCCGGCTACCCGGACTGCCGGCCCGAGTTCATCCGGGCCTTCGAGGGCCTCGCCGCGCTGGCCACCAAGGCCGGTGTGGAGGGCGCCCGGTTCCGGGTCCATGCCCCGCTCATCCACATGACCAAGGCCGAGATCATTCGCATCGGCACCCGCCTGGGCGTGGACTATGCCCTGACCGTCTCCTGCTACCAGGCCGACACCCGGGGCCGCGCCTGCGGTGTGTGCGACTCCTGCCGCCTGCGCGCCCAGGGCTTTCGCGACGCCGGCGTGCCCGATCCCACGCCCTACCAGTAGGAGGGGTCTCAACGGGCCGTCGACCGCGGGCTCGGACATGGCGCGCGGGCGAGCTCGCCCCTTGCCGGTTGAAATCGGCCCGACATTCGCCGCCTGAAGGGCGCCTCCCACGGCAAGGACCCGGCGTTGTCTGTGGGAGCGGCCCTTCAGGCCGCGAAACCTGGCAGGAATGGCCAAGCGGAGCATTCCCGTCAAGATCATTGTTGACCCCGGCAGGATGGGCA
>JASFUT010000175.1:0-6892 GCA_050050175.1 Chromatiales bacterium | reverse complement strand
AGACTGGTGAGAGCGCTGACCTGGGGCCTCGCGGCCATGTCGATTCTGGCCGGTGTCGCCCAGGCGCGCACCCTGTCCCCGGAGGCGGTGCCCGATCCGCTCCGGCCGTGGGTGGACTGGGTCCTCTTCGATCACACCGACCGGGGGTGCCCCCTCCAGTTCGATACCGGCGAGCGGGTGTGCGCCGCGCCCACCCGGTTGAGCCTGGACCTGGACGACGAGGGTGGGACGTTCGTCCAGGACTGGACGCTGTTCGGCGACGCCTGGGCCCTGCTGCCCGGAGACGCGGACGCCTGGCCCCAGGACGTGCGGCTGAACGGAGAGCCCGCGACCCTGGTCTCCCGGGCCGGCCGGCCCGCGCTCAGGCTGGCGGCGGGCGAGTACCGGCTGGAGGGCGTCTTCGCCTGGCAGCGCCTTCCTCAGTCGCTTCCGGTCCCGTTGGACACGGCCCTGGTAGTGCTGCGGGTGCGCGGACGGGCGGTGGCCACGCCCTCCCTGGGGCCCGAGGGCCGGCTCTGGCTGCGACCGCGCCAGGTGGGGCCCGCCAAGGGCATCGCCGAGGCGCGGCTCGACCTCAAGGTCTTCCGCCGGGTGATCGACGGCAGCCCACTGCTGCTCGAGACGCGCCTGGAGCTGGAGGTGGCCGGTCCCGAGCGCGAGATCGCCCTGGCCGGGGTGCTGCCGGAGGGATTCATCCCGTTCGGCCTGGACGGTGCGCTGCCCGCCCGACTGGAGCCCGACGGGCCCCTGCGCATCCAGGTCCGGCCCGGTCGCTGGGCCCTCACGCTCACCGCCCGCCACCCGGAATACCTTACCGAGGTCACGGCCCCGCCGGTTCAGGGACCCTGGCCGGGCGAGGAGGTCTGGGTCCTCGACGCCCGAAACGAGGTCCGCCTGGTCAAGGTGCAGGGCGTGGTCGAGGTGGACCCGCGCCAGACCGGGCTGCCGCCGGAGTGGCAGCGCTTCCCGGCCTACCGGATGACCCCGGGCGAGACCATGCGGCTCGAGGTGGTGCGCCGCGGCGATCCCCGGCCGGAGCCCGACCGGCTCGAGCTCGACCGCACCCTGTGGCTGGATTTCGATGGGGGCGGCTACACGGTCCGCGACCGCATCACCGGCAGCATGACCGGCGGCTGGCGGCTCACCGCCGAGCCGCCCATGGAGCTCGGGCGGGTCCTGCTGGACGGCCGGCCCCAGTTCATCACGCGGCTGCCGGGCGGCGACGGCACGGGCGTGGAGGTGCGCCTCGGTCGCCTGGACCTCGCCGCGGACGCGCGTTACCCGCGCGATTCCTCCGCCCTGCCGGCCTCGGGATGGGACCGGGATTTCATCCGGGCCGAGGCACGCCTGCACCTTCCCCCGGGATGGAAGCTCTTCGGGGCATCGGGGGTGGACTGGGTCTCCAGCGGCTGGCTGCAGCAGTGGAGCCTCCTGGACCTGTTCCTGGTGCTGCTGATCGCCATCGCGGTGGGGCGCCTGTGGGGCTGGCCCTGGGCCATGCTCGCCCTGGTCACCCTGGGTCTCATCTGGCACGAGCCCTGGGCGCCCCGCTGGGTCTGGCTCCACATCCTCGCCGCGGTCGCACTGCTCCGGCTGCTTCCAGCGGGGAGGCTCCGCACATTCACGCACTGGTACCGCAACCTCAGCTTTCTCGCCCTGGCGGTGGTGGCGGTGCCTTTCCTCGTCACCCAGGTCCGGGTGGGGCTCTATCCCCAGCTGGCGCACACCGGCGCGCTCCCCGCGGCGGTGGAGAAGGCCCGCGCACCAGTGGCGGTCGACGAGGAGGTCCGCGCCTTCAGGGACATCGCGCCGCGGGCCAGCGCGACTCTGGGCGCCGCACCGGCTGCGCCGCCGCCCGCCGAGCCGCTCCGCCCCCTCGACCAGCTGGACCCGGACGCGGTGATACCCACGGGACCGGGTCTGCCGGACTGGCACTGGACTGCGGTTCAGCTGGGCTGGAGCGGCCCCGTGCGCCAGGGCCAGGCCCTGGAGCTCTACCTGGTGCCGCCCGGTGTCAACCTGGTGCTCAGCCTGCTGAGGGCGCTCCTGGTGGTTGTCCTCGCCTGGCGGCTCTGGCGCGCCCCCGGGCGGCGGCCATCCCCGGGCGGTGCGGCGGCCGCCGCCCTGGTGATGGGCCTGGCGGCGCTCGGGCTTCCGGGCGGGGCGGGCGCCGCCGACCAGGACTATCCGCCCAAGGCGCTGCTGGATCAGCTGGAGAAGCGGCTGGTGGAGCCCCCGGAGTGCCTGCCCCAGTGTGCCCAGATCCCGCGCATGGCACTGGCGGCGGATGCCGCCGGACTCCTGCTGCGTCTGGAGGTGCACGCGCAGCAGTCCGCGTGGGTGCCCCTTCCGGTGGCGCCCGACGCCTGGCTGCCCCGCGTGGTCCGCGTGGACGGCGAGCCCGCCCGGGGGCTGCGCCGGGGACCCGAGGGCGGAATCTGGCTGCAGCTCGAGCCGGGCGTCCACCAGGTGGTCCTGGGGGCGGAGTTGCCGGACGTGGCGCGGGTTGCCGTTCCCCTGCCGCTCGAGCCCCACGCGGTGGAGGTCGACGTGGAGGGCTGGAAGGTGCTGGGGCTGGACCAGGACGGGCGCCCCGGGGGCCAGCTCCAGCTGGTGCGGGAGGAACCTGCCGGAGCGGCGCCGGCCCGGGCGCTGGAGCCCCGCTCAATGCCCACCTTCGTGCGCATCCGCCGGACCCTGCACCTGGATCTGGACTGGTGGGTGCAGAGCGAGGTCGAGCGGGTGGCGCCGGAGGATGCGCCGGTTCTCGTGCGCTATCCGCTGCTGCCGGGCGAGTCGGTGACGACAGCGGGCGTGCAGGTGCGCGACGGGGTGGTGCTCGTCAACCTGGGCGAGGGCCGGGACCGGTTCGCCTGGCGCTCCGCACTCGAGAAGCGCGAGGCGATCGAGCTGGTTGCCTCCCCGAGCACGTCATGGAGCGAGACCTGGCGGCTGGACGCCAGTCCCCTGTGGCACGTGGATCTCGAGGGCATATCCGTGGTGCACCATACCGACCCGGCCCGCCGCTGGCTGCCTGAGTGGCGGCCTTGGCCGGGGGAGTCGGTCCACATCGGGGTCGTGCGCCCGGAGGGCGTGGGGGGGCGCACGATCACCATTGACGAGAGCCGGCTGCAGGTCGGCCCGGGCCGACGCGCCACCGACGTCGCCCTGGCCCTGGTCCTGCGCAGCAGCAAGGGTGGTCAGCACCGGATCGGGCTGCCCGAGGGTGCCGAGCTGCAATCCGTGACCATCGACGGGCGGTCCCAGCCTGTCCGCCAGGACGGCCGCTCCGTCACCCTGCCGCTCACGCCGGGTACCCAGCGGGCGGAGCTGCGCTGGCGCGAGGACGGGGGCGTGCAGACGTACCTGCAAACCCCGCGGGTCGATCTCGGCGCGCCCAGCGTTAACGCCCGCATCGGACTGAAGCCCGGGCGGGACCGCTGGGTGCTCCTTGCGGGCGGCCCGTCTCTGGGGCCCGCGGTCCTGTTCTGGGGCGTGCTGCTGGTCCTCGGGGCCCTGGCCTTCGCACTCGGGCGGCTCGACCTCACGCCCCTGCGGGCGCGGGACTGGTTCCTGCTCGGTATCGGGCTGAGCCAGGCCCCGGTCTGGGTGGGGGCGGTGGTGGTGGGCTGGCTGCTGACCCTGGGCCTGAGGTGCCGGGAGCGGACGGACGGCTCCCGCTGGCGCTTCAACCTGACCCAGCTGGCCCTGGGCCTGCTCACGCTGGTTGCCATGCCCATGCTGTTCCTCGCGGTCCAGAAAGGTCTTCTCGGACTCCCCGAGATGCAGGTGGCGGGCAACGGCTCCACCGCCTATGACCTCAACTGGTACCAGGACCGCACACCGGCGGATCTCCCCCGGGCCTGGGTGGTCTCTGTGCCCCTCTACGTCTACCGAGTGGCCATGCTTGCCTGGGCCCTGTGGCTGGCCTTCGCGCTGTTGCGCTGGCTGCGCTGGGGCTGGGGATGCTTCTCCAAGGACGGTCTGTGGCGGCCGCTGCCCATGGAGCTGCGTCGCAGGTACCGCAAGCGCGTGGCCAAGCGCGAGCCAGCGGAGGCTGGACCGTAGACGGCTGAGGCTTGTGGGAGGCGCCCTCCAGGCGCCGAATTCGGCCTGCGGAAGATGCTCGCGGTGTGACGAGCCGCAGCCCAATGAGCCGTCAGGCAGCGCTCCCGGGCTGGTTCTGTCCCAGATTGCCGGGCGGCGCTCCGAGCTTGTCTCCTGTGGGCCTGCTGTACACGTTCCTCCGTGATGATCCCGCCCCCGGGCTGCCGTCAGTCGGCGGGTCGTCCGACGCTGTCGCGCAGCGCAGCCAGCTTCTTCGGCCAGCCTCGCGTGAGGGCCCGCCCCAGCGGGTCGGAGACCGGGCCCGTATGGGTCAGGGTCAGGCGCGTGCCGTCGGCAGCCGGCTCCAGCTCGAAGAGCACCCGGGTTGGCTGCGCTTCGCCCTCGTTGTGCCAGGACCACGCCATGCGCCGGGGCGGATCGAGCTCCAGCACCGTCACTCGCACGCTCCGCTCGCGACCGTCCGCTGCGGGATCACAGAAGCGGAATATGCATTCCCGGCCGACCTCCGGCTCGAAGTCGTTCTCCATCAGCCATTCGGCGAGGGCGTCGCCATGGGTGAGCGCCCGCCAGACCTTCTCCGGCGGGTGCGGGTAGGTCTGGTGCAGCCGAACCTCGAGCCTCACGGCTGTTCATCCAGGTGGCGGCCCAGGCGCGCCAGGCGTCCGTTCCAGAAGACGCGGTAGCGCTCCAGCCACGCATCCATCTCGCGCAGGCCCGACGGATTGACGCGGTAGTAGCGGAAGCGCCCGTCCTTGCGGCTGCGCACCAGATCGGCCGCCTGCAGCGTCTTCAGGTGTTGGGACACGGCCTGGAGGGTGCTGCTGAAGTGGGTCGCCAGGGACTGCACGGGCTGCTCGCCCTCGGCCAGCAGGTCGAGCAGCCTGCGTCGGGTCGGGTCGGCGACGACCTGGAATACGTCCATCGACTGCCTCGCGCGGTGAATCTTGCAGAAATAATATTCAAGTCTAAGCTTTAATGTCAACGGAGGGTCCGTCCGCGCCCAGGCGCTCTTCGCTCCACGCTGCCGTCAAGGAGGCCTGCCATGGCATTCACGATCGTCAATGACTATTTCTTCAAGCCGGACGGCGACGTTGCCGACGGCAAGGCGGCCGCCGCAGTGCTGGTCGATTACTTCCGGGAGGCCGTGCCGGAGGTGCAGCTCTCCCTGTGGCTCGAGAGCCTGGAGAATCCTTTGCACCACTACCACGTCACTGTGTTCGACAGCGCCGCGGCGGCGCAGCGGGTCCGCGAGAGCGAAGCCATCAGCCGTTTTATCGAGCGGCTGTACCCGCATATCGATCACAGCACCTTCGTCTCCCCCGGCTGCGGCGTGTGGCTGGCCGCCGGCAGGGGGGTGGGTGCAGTCGAGCTGGCGAGCCAGGGGAGCTGAAGACATGGCTGAGATCGTGCATCAGATCGGCATCGACGGCACGGACCGGGCGGTCTACCACGCCCTCACCACCTCGGAGGGTTTGGCGTGCTGGTGGACGGACGACGTGCAGGCCGAGGCCCGTGAAGGCTCGGTGGCGACCTTTGGTTTTTCGGGCCACTCGGTCGTGTTCCGCATGGAGGTTTCGGAGCTGGTCCCGGGACGGCGCGTGCGTTGGCACTGTCTGGGCGACTTCGACGAGTGGACCGGCACCGATCTGGCGTTCGACATCGAGGAAGCCGTTGAAGGAGGGGTCGTCCTGTGTTTCACACACGCGGGCTGGGCCACGACCGAAGGCGCGTACCGTCACTGCAATACCGACTGGGGGCGGCTGATGTACAGTCTGAAGGACCACATCGAGGGCCGCGGCCAGGGGCCGTTCATGCACTAACGCGGCCGGCAGAATAAGGGGGTGGTGACAAGCAAGAGCCATCCGCGCCGTGAGGCGCCCTGGGCCCGAATCGCCACGGTCGCGGCCGCGCAGGACTACGAGATAGGTTCTAGGAAGACGCCCGCTGCTTCTGCAGCAGATACAGCGAGATGGCCAACAGCAGCACTGTGGCGGCCAGGAGGCCGAGCTCGGTGAGTGCTCCCCTGAACACCGAGCTCGACAGATCGGTCACGTTGGCGCTCTCCGCCGTGATGATCAGCATGCGCCGAATGGCGGCAATGATGCCTATGACGAGGAAGGGGCCGGCATCGAGCTGCCGGGTCCGGGCGATGCGCTCGACGGTGTAGATGATTTCGGCAAGCATCAGCACGAGCAGGACCCGGTCAAGCAGGTGCACCATCGCGGCGGTGTAATCGTGCTCGAGGACGCGGGCCCCCATCTCCACCAGGGCAATGGCCAGCAGCCCTGCCGCCGCGAGCACAAGGATATAGCCGGCGATCAGGTAGATGTACTCTTCGGCCTTTGTGAGGAAACGGGCCGCAAGGTCGGCTGAGCGGGGGTGTTCTTGGTCGGACATGGGGCACAGTATAGGTCCCGGAGGCAGGGATCGGGAGGGGGAGCCGGGCAGTTTTGAAGGTCCGGATTTGCAGCCTCATGCCCCCGCAATCCGTTCCGACGCTTTCCGGGGCGTCGTGCGGACCGAAGACAAGGTGATCCGAGACCGGGGCCTGGATGTCGCCGGTCCGCCGCATGCCGTTCCATAAGCGGGCGTTCGGGGTCCCGACGATCAGGTCGTAGTGGTTGAAGACGAGGCAGGCTGCGAGGCTTGGTCTTCACCTCCCTTGAAAAGGGGTCGGTGACAAACGAGAACGATTTGCGCCTTCGTTTGTCACCGACCCCGTTGTTACGGGCGCTACCGCACCCTCACCCAGGCGGGCAAGAGTACCAAGCAGACCAACGTGGCGATCGCCCGGGAGCTGGCGGGCTTTGTCTGGGACATCGCC
>JASFUT010000174.1:0-6909 GCA_050050175.1 Chromatiales bacterium | reverse complement strand
GCCCTGAGCCTGGCGCTGTTCTTCGGCGCCAGCCTGTACGTGCGCTGGAGTCCCGATGCATCCCCCGGGCGAGGACCCGCCTGATGCGCCAGCTACCGCTCCGCCTGCCGCTGGACGAGCGCGCCGACTTCGAGGGCTTCCTGCCCGGACCCAACGCCGAGCCGCTGGCCCTGCTCCAGGGGTTCGCCGCACGGGCCGACGAGCCCTTCGTGTATCTGTGGGGTCCCCCCGGATCGGGCAAGAGCCATCTGCTGCAGGCGGTCTGCCACAGGGCGCATCGGGAGGGTGCGACACCGTCCTATCTGCCCCTGGGCGAGGTCCTGGCGCTGGGTCCCGACATCCTCGAGGACATGGACCGGCTCGACATGGTCTGTATCGACGATGTCGAGCGGGCTGCGGGGACGCCAGAGTGGGAGCGCGCGTTGTTCAGGCTCTACAACGGACTGAGGGACCGGGGGGGCAGACTGCTGGTGAGTGCCGAGCGCGCGCCGGTCGCTCTGGACCTGACGCTGCCCGACCTGCGCTCCCGGCTTAGCTGGGGTCTGGTGCTGCGCATCGCGCCGCTGGATGACGCCGACAAGGAACGGCTTCTCATGCTCTCGGCCGCACGCCGCGGGCTCGACCTCAGTCCCGAGGCTGCGCGCTATCTCGTCAGCCGCAACCGGCGGGATCTCCCGGCGCTGCTCGGCGCGCTCGACCGGCTCGATGAGCTCTCGCTGGCCGCCCGCCGGCGCCTCACCATCCCCTTTATCCGCCGCCACGTCGGCTGAGGTGGCGGCGGATCAGCCCACGGGGCCCGATCTGGAACCGGGGCCGGCGACAGCCCCGGCAGGCATCGACCGCTGCTACGGATCATCCGGACGGGAACGCCTCAGCGCCGCCCTGCGGCCCCAGACCCACACATAGTCGGCCCCGCTCGCGAAAGTGGTTGCGGCCACGATCCAGACCATCGCATCCAGCAGGAGCGGCGGCATGGCGATCAGGCCGCGGTCGGCCACAACGAGCACGACCAGCAGGATCTGGACGAGCGTATTGAGCTTGCTGATCCTGCTCGGCTCTCCTTCGAACGGCTCGATCCAGAAGTGGTAGGTGGTGGCTCCTGCCACGATCAGCAGATCGCGCACGATCACCCCGACGACCAGCCACGCCGGCAGCAGCCCGTGCCAGCCCAGCGTCACAAAGGCGGTGAGCAGCAGCAGCTTATCCGCGGCAGGATCGAGCAGCGATCCGAGGCGACTGTGCCAGCCGTAGCGTTTCGCGAGATAGCCGTCGACGCCGTCCGACACGCCGGCGACCGCGAACAGGGCCAGGGCGAGACCGAACCGGTCCTGGATCAGCGCCCAGGCGGTCGGGACGGTGAGGATGATCCGCCCGACCGTGATGAGGTTGGGGATATCGCGTGCACTCACGGGCTCAGTCGAAAATCGAGCACGCGCGCCCCGGGCAGCGTCGCCGCCGCCGTCGGCTCGGAGCCGGGAGGACCGGTGGACATGACCGGGACGAGCACTCCACCCAGCCCGAGGGACTGCACGACGGTGTCGTCGTCGCCCCGCACCCCGAGCACGACGGCGAGCGTCTCCGGTCCGGCCGACCACAGGTCCAGCGAGGTCACCTGCTCCACGGACTCCAGATGCCGCCGCAGACGGACGTAGTCCGCAAAGCTGCGCACGCCGCCCACCCGCAGGGCGACCTGATCGAGGCTGCCGCGTCCGGCGTGCGGCGCGAAGCGCGCCGCCAGGGTGTCCGCGGCCCGGTCGACGCCGGCCCCCAGCATGGAGGCGATATCCGCGGCCTCCTCTCCCCAGCGCTCGATCTGGTCGCCCTGGATCAGCGTCCAGCGCGCGCGCCAGAGCTTCGGGCTGACCGCCTCCAGGCGCCCCGTGAGGACGGCGTCCGCCTCATAGCGCTTGGACGCCTCCCGTACCGGCTCGGCAAAATCGCCCCAGAGATCGCTCACCTGCAGACGGCCGCGGTCCTCGAGGTCCATGAGCGGCAGCGTCAGACTCAGCCCCCTCGCCTGGACGGAGCGGCGCAGAACGTCGCTCGTCGCCGGGTCGATCTCGGGAACGAAGAGCCGTCGGCGACCGTCCTGCTCGAGTCCGAGCCACAACAGCAGGGCGGGGCGGTTCGAGCCCCACACGCTGAGTCCCCGATCCCGGATCCAGGCGTCCACCGCACCCTTGTCGAACTGCACGCGCAGGCGCCTCTCGGGCTCGGCCTGGGGCTCGCCGGCGGGCGGCTCGTCGAGGAGGTAGCGGTACTGCTGGACGAATGCGGCCATGTCCTCGTCGATACCGCTCCCGCCGAGCGGGCTGCGGCGCCCGGTGACCTTGACCAGCACCTGGCGGAAAGCATCCGCGATGGCGCGGTTGCGCTCCGCGCCGCCCTGACCGGCGACCGGTACATCCGCGACGTACAGACCCTGCACTTCCGCCCCGCCGGCCGGCAACGCGAGAGCCAGCAACAGCGCCAGGGCCGCCGCCCGGCGACGGGTATTCGCAGCAATCCGCATCATAACGGCGGGATTCTAGCGCGCCGCCTGTCGCCTGTCTAAGCGTCGCGGGCCGAGCCGGCGCCAGGGCCGCGGCGCCGATGAGAAACCGGGCGTCTGCTGATAGACTTGCGCCGATACGAGCGCTCTGCGCTCCATCCCCCAGAGACCGGGAGTCGCACGTGGAGCACGACCCGCAGGGGACCAAGCGTCCCGCCCTCAGCTACGCGCAGGCCGGGGTCGACATCGACGCCGGCAACGACCTGGTGGAACGGATCAAGCCGATCGTCCGCTCCACCTTCCGCCCCGGCGTGCTGTCGGGCCTGGGCGGCTTCGGCGGTCTGTTCGCCCTGCCCGTCGAGCGTTACCGCGAGCCGATCCTCGTATCGGGCACCGACGGCGTGGGAACCAAGCTCAAGCTCGCGCTCGCCATGGGCAGGCACGACAGCATCGGCATCGACCTGGTGGCCATGTGCGCGAACGACATCGTCGTCGCCGGGGCCGAGCCGCTGTTCTTTCTGGACTACTACGCCACCGGCCGTCTGGATGTGGAGGTGGCCACCGAGGTGGTACGCGGCATCGCCCGGGGCTGCGAGATGGCCGGCTGTGCGCTGATCGGTGGTGAGACGGCCGAGATGCCGGGCATCTACGGCGAAGGCGACTACGACCTGGCAGGATTCTGCGTCGGCGTGGTGGAGAAGGACGCCCTCATCGAGCCTTCGCGGGTGGGGCCCGGCGACCGCCTCATCGGGCTCGCCTCCACCGGCCCCCATTCCAACGGCTACTCGCTGATCCGAAGAATCGTCGAGGTCAGCGGGGCGGATCTGGGCCGGCCGATGGGCGGATGCACGCTCGGCGAGGCACTGCTCGAGCCCACCCGGATCTACGTCAGGGCCGTGCTCGCCCTGCTCGAGCGCTGCCGAGTCCACGCGCTGGCCCACATTACCGGCGGCGGGCTCCCGGAGAACCTGCCCCGCGTGCTGCCCGAAGGGAGCCGGGCGGTGGTGGACCCCGGGGCATGGCCCCGCCCGCCGGTCTTCGACTGGCTCCAGGCCGAAGGCGCGGTGGAAGAGGCCGAGATGCTCCGGACGTTCAACTGCGGTCTGGGCATGGTGGTCTGCGTCGGCGAGCAGGACACCGAGGCGGCGCTGCACACGCTGAGGGCGGCCGGTGAGACCGCCTGGCCCATCGGCCGTATCGAGGCCGGTAGCGGCACGGGCCGGGGCGTGGAGCTCAGGGCGGGCGTCGCGGAATGACGGCCGGATCCCGCTTGCCGCTGGTGGTTCTGATATCCGGCAGCGGCAGCAATCTGCAGGCGATCATCGACCGGGCCCGGCAGGACCTGCCGGTGGACCTGCGGGCGGTGGTGAGCAACCGCGCGGATGCCTACGGGCTCGAGCGGGCCCGCCGCGCGGGGATCCCGACCCGGGTGCTCGATCACCGGCGGTTCCCGACCCGGGAGGCGTACGACGCGGCCCTCGGCGACCTGATCGACAGCTTCCAGCCGGCGCTGGTGGTGCTCGCGGGCTTCATGCGCATCCTCAGCCCGGGGCTCGTTGCCCGCTACCGAGGCCGCATGCTCAACATCCACCCCTCGCTGCTGCCCCGGTTTCGCGGGCTGCACACCCACGAGCGCGCCCTGGCGGCGGGGGAGCCGGTCCACGGCGCCTCGGTGCATTTCGTGACCGACGAGCTCGACGGAGGCCCCGTCGTGCTCCAGGCCCGGGTCCCGGTTCACCCGCAGGACGACCCCGAGCGGCTGGCGGCGCGGGTCCTCGAGCGCGAGCATCAGATCTACCCGGAGGTCATCCGCTGGCTCGCCCAGGGCCGGCTGCGCATGGAGAACGGGCAGGTGGTGCTGGACGGGCGGGTCCTGCAAAGGCCCGTGGTCTGGGATTTCACGGAGCTCGCGGGGGCCCGGTGAGCCGACTGCGGCCAGCGTCGGCCATCCTCGCGCTGCTTGCCGGCTTGACCCCGGCCGCTCAGGATCAGCTCCCGGCCCCGCTCGCCCCGGTCAGCGCCGAGTACCGCGTGCTTCGGGACGGCATCCCTCTCGCCCACGTCGAGGTGCGGCTCGAGGTGCACACCGACGGGACCTACCGCTACGAGAGCCACACGGCGCCCGCGGGGCTGATCGCCTGGCTGCGTGACGACGAGATCCTCGAGCGCAGCCAGGGCACCTGGCACGCCGGCGGGTTCGTGCCCCGGCGCTACAGCTACTCGCATCAGACGGGCGATGGCGTCAGGGACGTGGAGATCGAGTTCGATTGGGCGGGACAGCGGGCGGTCAACAGGGCCGGCGGCACCACCTGGACCATGTCGGTCCCCCAATCCACCCAGGACAAGCTGGGACAACAGCTCACGCTGATGATCGCCATGGGGCGGGGGCTGCGCACCATCGACATCCAGGTCGCCGACGGCGGCGTCCTGAAGACATACCGTTATCAGGTGCAGGGGCGCGAGGTGGTGCGGAGCCCCGCCGGCGAGTTCCTCGCCTGGCGCGTGAGGCGCCGCAAGGACGATCGGCCCTCGCGCCTGACGCTCTGGAGCGCACCCGCGCTGGGGTACCTGCCCGTGCGCATGGACCGACGCGAGGGCGACGACACCTATCGCCTGGAACTCGTCTCGGTCACCCACGGGCCGGGACCCGGCGGACCGGTCGATCCCCAATCAGCCCCGGCGTTAAGCAATCCTTAAGAAACGGCGGCTAGAACCTATCTCACCATCCCCCCGCGAGCCGCGCGGGATTATAGGATAGGCTCTCACAATGGGGAGGAGAGGCCCCCGGCCGAGAGACGCGGTGCAGATTCTGCTGGTCGAAGACAATGTGGCGCTGGGCGACGGGATCTGCGCCGGACTCTCCGGCCCGGACCACCGTGTCGAATGGCTGCGGGACGGGCTCGCCGCGGAGCAGGCGCTGCGCCCCGGCCACCGGTTCGACGTGGTGATCCTCGATCTCGGCCTGCCCGGGCGATCCGGAGTCGAGGTGCTGCGGGAGCTCCGCCAGCGCGGGGACCCGGTGCCGGTGGTCATACTCACGGCCAGGGACAGGGTCACGGACCGTGTCGCCGGGCTCGATGAGGGGGCCGACGATTACATGGTCAAGCCGTTCGACCTGGACGAGCTCGCCGCGCGGCTGCGGGCCCTGCATCGGCGGCGCGCCGGGCGGACACGCAACCTGCTCGAGCACGGCGGGCTCAGCGTGGATCCCGCGGCCCGGGAGGCGCGGCTCGACGGAGAGCCGGTGGAGCTCTCCCGGCGGGAGTTCGTCATCCTGGTCGAGCTCCTTGAGAACACGGGACGGGTCCTCTCGCGGGCCAGGCTGGAGCAGGGCCTCTATGGCTGGGACGAAGAGGTGGCCAGCAACGCCGTCGAGGTCCATATCCACCACCTGCGCAGAAAGCTCGGCAGAGACCTGATCCGGACGGTCCGCGGCGTAGGGTACATCGTGCCCAGACACGGCGTCTGATGCGCTCGCTGCGCACCCAGCTGGTCGTCTCCATCCTCGCGGTAACCGCTCTCGCCTGGCTCCTCAAGTCCGCCCTGATGTATCTCGACGCCCGCCGCGAGATGGGCGAGATGTTCAACGCCAACCTCGCCCAGAGCGCGAGCGTCCTGCGCGAGCTGGTCTGGCATGAGTTCGAGGAGCTGGACAGCGTGGCCATCCGGGTTCCCGCCCCCCTGGCCCCGGCGGAGCCGGACCGGGAGATCGCCTTCCAGATCGTGGATTGGGGCGGCCACGTGATGTTCCATTCCGCACAGGCCCCCGGCTGCCCCCTGCCGGAGCGGGAGACCGGCTTTTCGGACCGCACCCTGGACGGGGAGCGCTGGCGGGTGTTCACGCTCCGGGACGCGGCCCTGGGCTTCCGTGTCCACACCGCCGCGCGGCTGGCCGGGCTCAGGCGCATGGAGCTGGAGATGCTTCGCGCCATGCTCCCTTCCCTTGCGCTGAGCCTGCCACTGCTCATCGCGGTGATCTGGATCCTGATCGCGCGCCTGTTCCGGCCGCTGCAGCGTCTGACCGCCGAGGTCTCCCGCAAGGACCCGCTCAGCCCCGCACCGCTCGACCGGGAGCGGGCCCCGGCCGAGGTGGCGCCGCTGGTGTCCGCCATCAACAGCCTGCTGGGCCGGCTGGACGGGGCCCTGGAGCGCGAGCGGCGGTTCACCGCGGACGCCGCCCACGAGCTGCGCACACCGCTCGCGGGGATCAGGACCCAGGCCCAGGTTGCACTCAGAGCCGCCTCGGACCCGCAGCGCCGACACGCCCTGGATCAGATCGTCGAGGCGAGCGACGAGGCCTCCCAACGCATCACCCAGCTGCTGCTCCTCGCGCGCATGGACAGCATCGAGCAGGAGACCCGCGAGCCCGTCGATCTCGAAGCGCTCTCGCAGACACTGATCGCCGAGCTCACACCCCC
>JASFUT010000173.1:0-6922 GCA_050050175.1 Chromatiales bacterium | reverse complement strand
TGGCTGAGTCCCGGGCGCGCGCCGACACGTCCTGCGACGTCCTCGTCGCCGGCGGCGGCATGGTCGGCGCGGCCCTGGCCTGTGCGCTGGGCCGGGAAGGGCTGGCGGTGGCCGTCGTGGACCCGCGGCCGCCCTCACGGCGCTGGCCGTCCGGCGAAGTGGACCTGCGGGTATCGGCCCTGACCCGCGCCTCAGAGCGCATCCTCGCCAACCTGGGGGCCTGGCCCCGGATGGTCCAGCTGGGGGTGAGCCCCTACCGGGAGATGCACGTGTGGGACGCCGAGGGGACCGGCAGCATCCACTTCGATGCGGCGGACCTCGGCCAGCCCGACCTCGGGCACATCGTGGAGAACCGCGTCACCCGGCTGGCCCTCTGGGAGCTCCTCGAGGCCCTGGAGGAAGTCGACCTGCTCTGTCCCTCCACGATCGCGGGCGTCGACTTCGCCGGGGACGGTCCGCGCGTCGCGCTGGAGGACGGCAGGGTGATCGCAGCCCGCCTCCTCGTGGGCGCCGACGGGCGTGACTCGCCCGTGCGCGGCCAGGCGGGGATCGGGACCGTCGGCTGGGCCTACGAGCAGCACGCGGTGGTAGCCACGGTCACGCCCGCGGCCTCCCACCGCGAGACCGCCTGGCAGCGTTTCATGCCCGACGGACCCCTGGCCTTCCTGCCCCTGCGCGACGGACGTTGCTCGATCGTCTGGTCGACGACCCCGATGGAGGCCGAGCGGCTGGTTGCCCTGGACGAGGCTGCCTTCTGCGAGGCGCTCACCCGGGCGAGCGACGGCGTCCTCGGCAGGATCCGGGGGAGCGGCCCGCGGGCGGCCTTCCCGCTGCGCCTGCAGCACGCGGAGCACTATGTGCGCCCGGGCCTTGCGCTCATCGGTGACGCCGCCCATGCCGTTCATCCACTGGCGGGACAGGGCGTCAATCTAGGGCTCCTGGACGCCGCTGCGCTCGCGGAGGCGGTCGTCGACGCCCGCTCGGCGGGGCGGGACTGGGCGGGAATCTCCGCACTCAGACGCTATGAGCGCACGCGCCGGGGGGCGAACATGACCATGCTGGCCGCCATGGACGGCTTCAAGCGGATGTTCGGGAGCCGGAATCCCGTCCTGCGCAGCCTGCGCAACCTGGGTCTGGGCGTCACCGACCGGCTGGGGCCGGTAAAGGCGGTGCTCGCCCGTCAGGCCATGGGGCTGTCCGGCGAGCTGCCGCGCCTGGCCCGGCTCTTCCCCGCGGACTGACCGGGGGCGGGGAGCGGAATCGAGGAACAAGAGCCTGTCTCATAGCCCCCCCGAGCCGCGTTTCGGAGGTAAGCCCTTGGGGGCCGGGCGCAGGCGGGGCGGGGGACCCCGGTTCTCGACAGGTTCGGGCACCTGCATCTCCCGCCATGAATACCATTGCGTAACGAAATACGAACCATTATCATTTGCGATCTCTTTCGATCACTGGAGGTCCGCATGCTCAACAGAATCGCCATCGGCCTCGTCGCCTGCGCGCTGGCGATGCCCGCACTCTCCGCTGACGAGCTGGTTGTCTACTCCGCGCGCAAAGAGCATCTAATCGAGCCGCTGTTCGACCGTTATACCGAGGAGACCGGCGTGCCCATCCGCTACATCACCGACAGCGCCGGGCCCCTGCTGCAGCGGCTCAAGGCCGAGGGCAGCCGCAGCCGGGCGGACATGCTCATCACCGTGGACGCGGGCAACCTCTGGCAGGCTGCCCAGGAGGGGGTTCTGGCCCGGGTCGACTCGGAGGTGCTGGAGCGCAACGTGCCCGAGCACCTCAGGGATCCGGAGAACCGCTGGTTCGGCCTGTCCGTGCGGGCGCGCACCATCGTCTACAGCACCGAGCGGGTAGACCCTTCGGAGCTCAGCACCTACGAGGCGCTGGCCGGCCCCGATTGGAAGGGCCGGCTGTGCCTGCGCACCTCCAAGAAGGTATACAACCAGTCCCTGGTGGCCACTCTGATCGCCCGCCTGGGTGAGGAGAAGGCGGAGGAAATCGTCCGCGGCTGGGTCGCCAACCTGGCGGTGCCGCCCTTCTCCAACGACACGAAGACGATGGAGGCGGTCGCGGCTGGCCAGTGCGATGTGGCGATCGTCAACACCTACTACTTCGGCCGCCTCCAGAAGAAGGACCCCGAAATCAAGCTGGCGCTGTTCTGGCCCAATCAGGCCAGCAGCGGGGTGCACGTCAACGTCTCGGGGGCCGGGGTGACGGCGCATGCGCCTCACCACGACCAGGCGGTGGATCTTCTGGAGTGGCTCTCCAAGCCGGAGGCCCAGCGCCTGTTCGCGGGTCTGAACATGGAGTATCCGGTCAATCCGGCGGTGGAGCCCGATCCCCTGGTCGCGGCCTGGGGCGGGTTCGAGCCCGACGCCATCAATCTGTCCGAGGCGGGGCGCCTGCAGGCCGACGCGGTCCGCCTGATGGACCGCGCCGGATACCGCTGATCGGGGCCCTGCGCGGACTGCAACGGTTACGGGACCTTGGCCGCCGTACCGCCGCCGATCGAGTCCGTCGAAACGCCCGCGCCGAGCCCCGGGAGTTCGGGGCGGGCGTGGCGCTGGGCGACCCTCGCCCTGGGGTTGGTGGTGCTCATGCCGCTGCTGGTGCTGGCCGGCGCGTGGACCAGCGTGGACAACGAGGTCTGGCGCCACCTCGCCGATACCGTCCTGGGCGATCTGGTGGTCAACAGCCTGGTGCTGATGACGGGGGTTGCCGCGGGTACCCTGGTGCTGGGGGTGGGTCTCGCCTGGCTCACGGTGATGTGCGAGTTTCCGGGCCGCCGCGTCTTCGACTGGGCGCTGATGCTGCCCTTCGCCATCCCGACCTATGTCCTGGCCTTCGTCTTCCTCGGCCTGCTGGATTTCACCGGACCCGTCCAGACCGGAATCCGCAGCCTCCTCGACCTTCCGCCGGCCTGGTTTGTCGACGTGCGGGGCCCCGGCGGCATCATCGCCGTGATGGTGCTCGTCCTCTATCCCTACGTCTACATGCTCAGCCGCGTGGCCTTTCTCGGTCAGGGTCAGGCCGCGTTCGAGGCCGCGCGGGTGCTGGGCATGGGCTCCTGGTCCGCCTTCTTCCGGGTCGCGCTTCCCATGGCCCGCCCCGGGATCGTCGCCGGCCTGAGCCTGGCGCTCATGGAGGCACTGGCGGACTTCGGGGCCGTCTCGGTGTTCAACTTCGACACCTTCACCACCGCTATCTACAAGGCCTGGTTCGGGCTGTTCAACCTTGAGGCGGCCGCGCAGCTCGCCTCGATCCTGCTGCTGTTCGTCGCGGTGGCCCTGATCACCGAGCGGACCTTCCGCGGGCGCTCGCGCTACCACACCAGCTCCGTCCCGCACCGATTCCGTCTGACCGGGTGGCGGGCCTGGCTCGCCACGGGGGCCGCCGGGGCGGTCCTGCTCCTCGCCTTCGTCGCGCCGGTCGCCCAGCTCGCGGTCTGGGCCTGGGATGCACGGGCCGATCTGGATCAGCGCTACTGGAGTCTGGTGCGGCACACGCTTTCGCTGGGCGCCATGGCCGCCGTGCTGACGGTAGTGGCCGCCTTCGTCCTGGCGTACACGCGGCGCAACCACGGCACGCGCGCGGTGCGCGCGGGCGTACAGGTCGCCACCCTGGGGTACGCCCTGCCGGGCTCGGTTCTGGCGGTGGGCATCATGGTGTCCCTGGTGTGGGTCGATCACCGCATCGAGGATCTGGCCGAGGGCGTGCTCGGCACCTCGGTGGGGCTGCTGCTCTCGGGCAGCGTGCTCGCGCTGCTCCTCGCGTACTTCACCCGTTTCCTCGCCGTGGCCTACGGGCCCCTGGAGAGCGCCCTCGAGCGGATCCGCCCGAGCGTGCGGGAGGCCGCCCGGGGTCTGGGCGCCGGTCCCTGGGAGGTCATCCGGCGGATCTACCTGCCCATGCTCAGCCCCGGCCTGTTCACGGCGGGCCTGCTGGTGCTGGTCGACGTGATGAAGGAGATGCCCGCGACCCTGCTGCTGCGGCCCTTTGGCTGGGACACCCTGGCCGTACGTATCTACGGTCTCACCGCGGAGGGCGAATGGGAGCGCGCGGCGCTTCCCGCCGTGGCCCTGGTCCTGGTCGGGCTGGTGCCGGTGATGGTGCTGGTGCGGCGCTCCGCACGCCTGGCGCGCAGCGGGTAGGAATGCGTCCAAAGGGCACCGTCGACGGGCAGGGTGCCCGAAGACAGCGCCGGCCGCGCACCGCCGCTCCGGGAGACCCCGCCAGCGCCCGGATGCGGTGTGGGCCCCGGGACCTCTCGGTGGATCCGGCATCCGGCTCCCCGGTGTCCCCGTGCCTTAGCTGTTGATCAGCGGCGCAAGGGCATTACCGCGCGCTGCACCTGGGTTCGCTTGGCAGGGCGCGCCGCCAGCGGTTATAGTCGGCCACTCGACCAACGCCCCGTGGGAGAGACCGGTCCGAGGGACCGGCGCCGAAGGCGCAAATCCGCCCGGAATCGCTCAGGCAGAAGGACCGCGGGGACTGGGGTCGACTCTGGAGAGCGGCCTGGCCCATGCAGCGGGCGGCCCACCGACGGGGCAGAAGCACCCGCCTTAGGGCGCTTCAAACTCTCAGGTTCCGGACAGAGGGGCGGCACGGGTGCTGGGCGCCCCGTGCCGCTTTTTCTTTCTCGGGACCGGAGACCGCCATGGGCTTGAAGACCGCGCTGCACGATACCCACGTCGCCATGGGCGCGAAGATGGTGCCCTTCGGCGACTGGGACATGCCGCTTCACTACGGCTCCCAGATCGAAGAGCATCATGCCGTGCGGCGCGCGGCCGGCATGTTCGACGTCTCGCACATGCAGGTGGTGGACCTGGCGGGCGAGCGTGCGCGCGACCTGCTGCGCCATCTGCTGGCCAACGACGTCGCCAAGCTGCGCACCCCTGGCAAGGCGCTCTACAGCTGCATGCTCAACGAGCATGGCGGCGTGATCGACGACCTCATCGTCTACCACCTGGCCGACGACCGCTTCCGCACCGTGGTCAACGCGGGTACCGCATCCAAGGACGTCCATTGGATCCGCCGTCATGCCGGGGCATTCGCGGTCGACGTCCGGCCCCGCGACGACCTGGCGATGGTTGCGGTGCAGGGGCCCCGGGCCCGGCAGCTGGCACTTCCCCTGCTGCCCGAGGCGCTGAGGGATCGGGCGGAGGCCCTCAAGCCCTTCCATGCCGCCTGGGAGGGCAAGTGGATGGCCGCACGCACCGGCTATACGGGAGAGGACGGGTTCGAGATCATGCTGCCGGCCTCCGAGGCCCCGGGGCTCTGGCAGGCGCTGGCCGACGCCGGGGTCAGCCCGTGCGGCCTGGGTGCGCGCGACACCCTGCGCCTGGAGGCGGGCATGAACCTCTATGGCTCGGACATGGACGAGGATACCTCACCCCTCGAGGCCGGGCTGGGCTGGACCGTAGCCTGGGAGCCTGCCGAGCGTGAGTTCATCGGCCGCGCGGCCCTGCAGGCGCGGCGCGACCGTCCCGGTCTGCGCCGGTTCGTGGGGCTTGTGCTGCTCGGACGCGGCGTACTGCGGGACCACCAGAGGCTGTTCGACGGTGAACGCTTTGTCGGTGAGGTCACTTCGGGCGGCTTCTCTCCGACCATGCAGCGGGCCATTGCACTCGCCCGGGTGAACGGGGATATTGGCGACACCGTCGACGTCGACGTGCGGGGCAAACGGCTGCCCGCGCGGGTCGTGCGGCCGCCGTTCGTGCGCAATGGCGAGGTGCGGGTCGAGGTGTGAGGCCCATGGAGGATTCCGTGACCGGAGACAGGCTGCAAGAGGAGCAGACCCATGAGTGAATTGCCGAGTGACCTCAAGTACACCAGGACCCACGAGTGGGTGCGCGACGACGGCGACGGCCTGGTGACGGTGGGCATCACCGACCACGCCCAGGAGCTCCTGGGCGATCTCGTCTTCGTCGACCTGCCCGAGGCGGGAGCGACGGTGGAGAAGGGCGGCGAGTGCGCCGTGGTCGAGTCCGTCAAGGCCGCCTCGGACGTCTACAGCCCGCTGAGCGGGGAGGTCACCGAGGCCAACACCGCGCTGGCCGACGCGCCCGAGACCATCAACGAGGACGCCTACGGCAAGGGCTGGATCTTCAAGCTGCGTCTGTCCGAGGCCTCGGAGCTCGGCGACCTGCTGGATGCGGCCGCATACACCGAGGTCGTCGAGGCCGAAGAGCACTGATTCGCCGCCATGCCGTTCATCCCCCACACCCAGGACGACGTCCGGGAGATGCTCGCGGTCATCGGCGCCTCGAGCATCGAAGATCTGTTCGACGAGATCCCCGCCAGTCTGCGCTGTGCCGAGCTGGGCGGGATTCCCGCGGGCCAGTCCGAGATGGAGGTCGCGGCCCTGATGGCCTCGCGGGCCCGCGCGGACGGCGAGCCCCTGTGCTTCATGGGCGCCGGCGCCTACGATCACCACGTGCCGGCCGCCGTCTGGCAGCTGGCCACCCGGGGTGAGTTCTACAGCGCCTATACGCCCTATCAGGCCGAAGCCAGCCAGGGCACCCTGCAGCTGCTCTACGAGTACCAGTCCATGATGACGGCGCTGACCGCCATGGACGCGTCCAACGCCTCGCTCTACGACGGCGCATCCGCGCTGGCGGAGGGCGTGCTGATGGCCGTGCGCGCCAACCGCAAGTCAAGGTCTCATCGCGTGCTGGTCCCCCGCGGTCTGCATCCCGCCTACCGGGCGGCCGCCGAGACCATCGTGCGCAATCAGGGCATCGAGCTGGTCGATCTCCCCTTCGATCCGGAGACCGGGGCCACCGACGACGCCGCGCTGGCCGCCTGCTCAGGCGAGGACTTTGCGGCGCTGGTGATCCCCCAGCCCAACTTCTTCGGCGTGCTCGAGGACGTGGACGCGCTCACCGACTGGGCCCATGCCAACGGCGCGCTGGCCCTG
>JASFUT010000172.1:0-6945 GCA_050050175.1 Chromatiales bacterium | reverse complement strand
ACACCATGGTTCACAACACCATGTGGGTGCCGGCGCACTTCCACCTGATCTTCGGCGGCACCACGCTGATCATGTACTTCGCCATCGCCTACCACATCTGGCCCAAGCTCACCGGGCGGGAGCTCGCCACGCGCAAGCTGGCGGTCACTCAGATCTGGCTCTGGTTCATCGGCATCGTCGTTCTCACCGCACCCTGGCACGTGGCGGGGCTGAACTGGATGCCGAGGCGCACCGCCTGGATGCCCTACGATCCGGAGTTCGTCGCTCAGTGGACGCCCTACCTGGTGCCCATGGCCGTCGGCGGCATTCTGGCTGCCACCGCGGCGCTGCTGTTCGTCTACGTGCTGCTGGCCAGTCACGTGCGCCGCCAGCCGGCCGGGGAGCCGGAAATGCAATGGGCGGAGCCGGTCCGTCCGGTGCTGAGCCTGCCCCGGCCGCTCAACGGCTTCACGCTCTGGAACTGGGTCCTGGCGGTCTACATGCTGGTCAGCTTCGGCTATCCGCTGCTCCAGTTCTTCGTCCTGGACGTACACAACGCACTGGCCTGGGGGTGGTGATCATGAGCCTGAAGATGCTTCCGATCCTCGTAATAGGGCTCGCCGCCACCGCAGATGGGGCGTTCGCGGCACCCTCGTCGAACGTCGCCTGGACCAAGGAGACCCGGGCGCAGCTCATGGCCGCGGACGCAGAGGCGGGCAGGGCGGTCTACGACGCGGTGAACTGCGCCAAGTGCCACGGCGACGACGGCATCGGCGACAGGAACTATCCACACCTGGGGGGGCTGTCCATCGCCTACGCCTACAAGCAGCTGCACGATTACAAGGACGGCAGCCGCGAGAACCGTCGCATGGCCCGCGCCATGGAGGACGTGAGCGAGGGCGACCTGGCGGATCTGGCCGCGTTCGTGTCCACCCTGCCGCCGCCGCCCAGGGAGGCGGCCGGCGGCGGCGCCGCGATCGACCCGGTCGCCGCCGAGCCCCTGGTCAAGCGCGGCGACGGCGAACGTCTGGTCCCGTCCTGCAACGTCTGCCACGGCGCCGAGGCCCGGCGCACACCCTCCAACCTGCCCCTGGGTGCGCCCAAGCTGGACGGCCAGAAGCAGGAGTATTTCGTGACGACCATGCTCGACTACCGGTCAGGCGACCGCGCCAACGAC
Source organism: Chromatiales bacterium (assembly GCA_050050175.1). Taxonomy (GTDB): domain Bacteria; phylum Pseudomonadota; class Gammaproteobacteria; order Chromatiales; family Chromatiaceae; genus CAVQCX01. The sequence goes on along the minus strand of JASFUT010000172.1, from coordinate 5,789 downwards.
GTCTACGGCGTGATGCGCTGGATCGCCAGGGCCCTGACCGAGCAGGAGATCGAGCAACTCGCCGCCTACTACGCGGGTCGGGGGGCGCCGCAGATGCAGGCAGCGGCACAGCCCTGAGCCCCGCCAATCGCCGGGGCCGGCGGAACACGGCCGGCCCCGGCCTCTTGCGCAGGACCCGCCCCGGTCAGTGACCCATCCCGAATCGAGCTGCTTCCATTGCGGACTCCCCGTGCCTTCCGGCGCCGACTGGAGCCTCGAGGTGGAGGGTGTGGAGCGCGCGTTCTGCTGTCCCGGCTGTGAGGCGGTGTGCCGCACCATCGTCGGTGCGGGACTCCAGGACTACTATCGCCACCGTGACGGCGTGTCCGCCCCGGCCGCAGGCCCGGATCCCGAGGTTCTGGAGCGCCTGGCGCTCTACGACCGCCCCGACATCCAGGCGGGCTTCACCCGGGGCACGGCGGGGGCCCGCGAGGCGTCGCTGATCCTGGAGAACATCCGCTGCCCCGCCTGCCTGTGGCTGAATCAGCGGCATCTGCGCTCCCTGGAGGGGGTGCTCGACGCGGAGGTCGACTTCGCCAGCGAGCGTGCCTGGGTGCGCTGGGATCCGGAGCGCATCCGCCTCAGCGCGATCCTCAGGGCGGTGGCCGACATCGGCTATCTGGCCCACCCCTACGACCCGTCGCACCGGGATGCCCTGGTGAGGAGCCAGAAGCGGCGCAGCACCGAGCGGCTGATCTTCGCCGGGCTGCTGATGATGCCGCTGATGCAGTTCTCCTTCGCGACCTACGTCATGGGCCAGCCGGACGCCGCAGGCCGGCTTCCGCTCTGGGTGACCATCGGGCGCTGGACCAGCCTGGTCGCCGCCGCGGCCCTGCTCGCCTATTCGGCCCAGGAGTTCTTTCTGGGCGCCTGGTCCGACCTCAGGGCGCGGCGGCTGGGCATGGACGTCCCCATCGCGGCCGGGCTGGGCGTCGCCTTCCTCGGAAGCCTTGCCGCGACGGTATCGGGGACCCACGAGGTCTACTTCGACTCCATCGGCATGTTCGTCTTCTTCGTGCTCCTCGCTCGACGCCTGGAGCTCAAGGGCCGGGTGGAGGCGGCGAGGACCTCGGACCGGCTGGCCCGGGTGGTCCCGCGAACCGCCTCACGCCTCGACGGGCGGGGGGCGCCGCAGTCGGTCGCGGTGGTCGACCTGGCGCCGGGAGACCGTCTGCGGATCCGCCCGGGCGAGACGATGCCGGTGGACGCCGAGCTCGAGGAGGGCGAGTCCAGCTTCGATGCGGCCGTGCTCACGGGCGAGGCCGCCCCCGTGACCCTCGGCCCCGGCGAGACGGTGGTGGCCGGCGCCCGCAACCTGGGTAACCCGGTGGTGGTCCGCGTGGTCCGGGGCTGCGCCGACTCCGCGGTCGAGCAGATGCAGCGGCGGCTCAAGGAGGCCCTGCGCTCGCGCCCGGCCGGCGCCGCACTGGCCGACCTGGCGGCGCGTTGGCTCGTGCGGGCCCTGCTCGCAGTGGCCTCGGCGACGGCCGCGTTCTGGCTCTGGGTGGATCCGCCCGCGGCCCTGCCCAATACGGTGGCCGTGCTCATCGTGACCTGCCCCTGCGCGCTCGCGCTGGCCACCCCCGTGGCGCTGGCGATCGGAGCCGCCCGGCTGGCCGCAGAGGGCATGCTGCCCCTGCGCATGAGCGCCCTGGACTCGATGTCCCGGGCCCGGGTGGTCGCCTTCGACAAGACGGGCACGCTCACCACCGGGGAGCTGGTCCTGGACGGCACTCGGTGCGTGCGGGACGGCTCCGAGGGTGCGGTGCTGCCTGTGGCCGCTGCCCTCGAGCGGGACTCGGAGCATCCCATCGCCAGGGCCTTCCGGGCGGGCGACGGCGGCCCCGGTCTGGAGGTCCGGGATCGCCGGAACGAGCCGGGTGCCGGGGTGAGCGGGCGGATCCAGGGTCGTCTCTGGCGCCTCGGCCGGCCCGAGCGCGTGCTGGGCCCCGAGGCCGATCAGGCCCTCTGGAGAGAGGTCGACGCCTTGGCGGCCGAGGGCCGGACGGTGGTCGCGCTGGGGGACGAGGACGGCGCCGTCGCACTGTTCGCCCTGCGTGACGAGCTGCGCCCGGGCGTGGACTGCCTGCTCGGGAGGCTGCGCGCCCAGGGGGTGGAGACGATCGCCGTGCTCAGCGGGGACCGTCAGGCCAGCGTGGATCGGCTCGCCGCGGACTGTGCCTTCGACGAGGCGCTGGGCGACCTCGCGCCCGAGGCCAAGGTCGCCTGGGTGCGGGATCGTCAGAGCGCGGGGCAGCGGGTGATGATGGTCGGTGACGGGATAAACGACGCGTCGACCCTGTCGGCCGCCGACGCGTCCGTCTCCTTCGCGCACGCCACCGACCTCGCCCAGGCCGGAAGCGACCTCCTGCTGCTGGGCGGGGACATCGGCCTGGTCTCCCGGGCCCGGGCACTCGCCCGCCGGCTGCGGCGGGTCATCGTCCAGAACCTCCTCTGGGCCGCCGGATACAATGTGCTGGCGGTGCCGGCGGCGGCGCTGGGGCTGGTGCCGCCCTGGGCGGCGGCCATCGGCATGTCGGCGAGCTCTCTGCTCGTGGTGGCCAACTCGCTGCGTCTGCGCCGCGGAACCCGCCCGCCTCTGAAATCGGAGGCGGCGGACGCCCGGGAGCCGGTCGCCGCCGCGGCCCTCGGCGCCGAGTCCACGCCGTAGTCCGGCCTCAGCCGTACGGGCTTCACCCGTAAGAGCCAAGCCCTCCGCAGAGCTGCCCAACCCGCTACGGCGAAGCCCGCACCGACGGCAGGGTTATCTTGATCCAAATCAAGGCGCGGCCCACGTCCGCCGCGTGGAATCTACACTATTAGAAACGTCGTGGCCTGCGGAGCTCCCCGCTGGAGGCCGCAGGCCGCCTGAGGAGGAGTGATGAACCTGTCCGCCATCCTCGTCCTGGTCCGACCGGACCAGCTGGACGCCTGTGCCGCCGCCCTCAATCGGATCCAGGGGGTGGAGGTGCACCACCGGGACCCGACCGCGGGGCGCCTGATCGTCACGCAGGAGGCGGAGACCGTCTCGGACGAGATTGACGGCTTCCGGCGCATCCAGGCCCAGCCCGACGTGATTACCGCGGAGCTCGTCTACCACTGGTTTGAGGAGGACGAGTCCCTCCGGACGGACGAGGCCGGCGGGGGCCTGCTCCGAGAGGGCGGCGTCTCCTAGGGCGTGCGCCGCCGACCGCACCGCATCCGATCCCATCAGCATCGCGACCACCGAACAAGAGGGGAGGCCATGGACATCAACCGCAGAGAGTTTCTCAAGTCCAGCATCGCCGCCAGCGCGGCTGCGGCCGTCGGCATTCCGCTGAGTGAGAGTGCGCTGGCGAAGGCGCAGGAGGCGGGCGGCGACTGGCAATGGGACAAGGGCGTGTGCCGGTTCTGCGGCGTGGGCTGCGGGATCATGATCGCCACCAAGGACGGGCGCGTGGTGGCCACCAAGGGCGACCCGGATGCCCCGGTCAACCGCGGGCTCAACTGCATCAAGGGCTACTTCAACGGCAAGATCCTCTACGGCAAGGATCGCCTGACCCAGCCGCTGATGCGCATGACCGACGGCAAGTTCGACAAGAAGGGGAAGTTTCATCCCGTCTCCTGGGACCGGGCGTTCGACGAGATGGAGCGGCAGTGCAAGGGGGCCCTGAAGGAGAAGGGGCCCACGGGCGTGGCGATCTTCGGGTCCGGGCAGTACACGGTCCAGGAGGGCTACGCGGCGGCCAAGTTCATGAAGGCGGGCCTTCGCAGCAACAACATCGATCCGAACGCCCGCCACTGCATGGCCTCCGCGGTGGCGGCGTTCATCCAGTGCTTCGGCATCGACGAGCCGCCGGGCAACTACGACGACATCGAGTACACCGACACCGTGGTCGTCTGGGGCGCGAACATGGCCGAGATGCACCCCATCCTCTGGTCCCGGGTGGCCGACCGCCGGCTGTCGGACGACAACGTTCGGGTGGTCAACCTCACCACCTTCAGCAACATGTGCTCGGACCTCGCCGACACGGAGATCGTGATCAAGCCGTCGGCCGACCTCGCCATCCAGAACTACATCGCGCGGGAGATCATCGAGCGCGACGCGGTGAACTGGGATTTCGTCAACAAGCACTGCATCTTCGCCACCGGGCCCTACGACATCGGCTACGGCATGCGTGCCACGGATCAGTACGCCTTCCCGCAGGAGAAGGACATCCAGGAGAAGGAGCGCGTGGTCACCCTCGACAAGTATGAGGCGATCGCCCAGCGCCGGAAGCCGGGTGAGCGCGTGGAGCAGGCGAACGCGGGATCGGCGGGCAAGCACTGGCAGATCGGGTTCGAGGACTTCAAGAAGGCGCTGGAGCCCTACACCCTGGATTTCGTGGCCGAGCTGTCCAAGGGCGATCCGGACGAGCCCATGGAGCGCTACAAGGAGAAGCTCGAGCAGCTCGCCGATCTCTACATCGACCCCAAGCGCAAGGTCGTGTCCTACTGGACCATGGGCTTCAACCAGCATCAGCGGGGCACCTGGGTCAACGAGCAGTGCTACATGAACCACCTGCTGCTCGGCAAGCACGCCAGGCCCGGCGACGGCGCCTTCTCGCTCACCGGCCAGCCCTCGGCCTGCGGCACCGCGCGCGAGGTGGGCACCTTCGCCCACCGTCTGCCGGCGGACATGGTCGTGATGAACCCCAAGCACCGCGCCCGCTCGGAGGAGCTCTGGCGCCTGCCGCCCAAGACCCTCAATCCCAAGGTGGGCAGCCATATCACGAAGATCATGCGCGACCTGGAGGACGGCTCCGTGAAGTTCGCCTGGATCCAGGTCAACAACCCCTTCCAGGCGACGGCCAACGCCAACCACTGGATCCAGGCGGCCCGGGAGATGGACAACTTCATCGTCTGCTCCGATGCCTATCCCGGGATATCGGCCAAGGTCGCCGACCTCATCCTTCCCGCCGCGATGATCTTCGAGAAGTGGGGCGCCTACGGCAACGCCGAGCGCCGCACACAGATGTGGCGCGAGCAGGTGCCCCCCCCGGGGGAGGCCCGCACGGACGTCTGGCAGGTGCTGGCGTTCGCCAAGCGCTTCAAGCTCAAGGAGGTCTGGGGCGAGCAGCCGGTTCCCGGTCTCGATGACGAAGGCTTCGAGAACGGGAAGCTGCCCGACGTGCTGGCGGCGGCCGAGGGCATGGGCTATTCGCCGGACAGCACCCTCTACGAGGTGCTCTTCGAGACCCCGGCCAACAAGGCCTACAAGTGGCCCGATCCGGTCGCCAAGGGTCACGCGAACCACACGGTCGACCACCTGGACGTCGACTGGTTCGTGGAGAAGGCCCTGTTCGAGGAGTATGCCGAGTTCGGGCGCGGCCATGCGCACGACCTGGCCAAGTTCGACCACTACTACGAGGACGACGTGCGCGGCCTGCGCTGGCCCGTGGTGGACCGCAAGGAGACCCCCTGGCGCTTCAACGAGGAGTACGACCCCTACGTCACCAAGGGCGCGGGGATCGAGTTCTACGGCAAGGCGCTGAAGGCGATCCCCAAGGGCGATCTGGACAAGGTCACGGACTCGGAGAAGACCGCCCATCACGGCAAGGCCAAGATCTTCTTCCGGCCCTATGCCGCGCCGGTCGAGCAGCCGGACGACGAATATCCGCTCTGGCTGACCACGGGCCGCGTGCTCGAGCACTGGCACAGCGGGACCATGACCCGGCGCGTGCCCGAGCTGCACCGCGCCGTGCCCACGGCGGAGCTGTTCATGCACGGCG
>JASFUT010000171.1:0-6958 GCA_050050175.1 Chromatiales bacterium | reverse complement strand
CGATTCGGGCTGAATGCCTCTGAAGGACCGGGTTTTCGGGGCAGGGCGCCGCCGTCCGCGCGCGCTCTAGTGTCCGAACAGCCTGCGCCACCAGCGCCTGCGATTCCCCGGCAGCGCCCGGGCGGCAGGCAGGTCGACGGGCGGCAGCTTGCTCATGATCCACCCCGGGAGCGGCGGGTTGTCGCTGTATCCGCAGGTAACCCCGAGGTTGTGGGGATCGTAGATCTTGACGAAGCTCGGCGCCGCGAGGTCGTCCGCATACACGATCCCGCAGAAGTCTTCCTGGTGCTCCCTACGCAGGAGCGCGTCGATCTCGCTGACGAACGCCTGGGTCCGGGTCTCGTCGGAGGGCGCCTGCGGCGGCGGCTCCCCCACTGCGTAGATGTACCAGCCGTCCGCACTGCCCTCCCGCACCGCCGCCCAGAGGGCGTCGAGCTGAGGCCAGCGAAGCGCCGCGGTGAAGCTGCCGCGGAACGCGGCGAGAAAGGCGCTCTCCTGGGCCGGCCGGGCCGGTTCGGCACTGCGCAATGGCGGGTACTCCGCTTCAGGTCTGTCTGCAAGAGGGGGACCGGGGTCCTCCCCACGGCGTTTCAAGCGACGGGCGCTCGCTGATGGCGCGGCCGCCGCGGGGGTATAATCTATCCCTTTTGCGATCCGAGCGACACCATGACCCAGTCCGACGCCCTGCACCGGTCCGATCTGCCCGGCCTCAAGCTGCTGAATCGGGGGAAGGTCCGGGACATCTACGAGGTGGACGCCGACCATCTGCTGATCGTCACCACCGACCGCCTCTCCGCGTTCGACGTGGTCCTGCCCCAGCCGATTCCGGGCAAGGGCGAGGTGCTCACCCGGGTATCGGGCTTCTGGTTCCACCGGACCGGCAGCACGATCCCGAACCACCTCTCGGACATCCCGCTCAGCGCGGTGGTGACCGATGAGGGGCAGCGGCGGTCCCTCGGCGACCGGGCCATCGTGGTGCGGCGGCTCGAGCCCCTGCCCGTGGAGGCCATCGTCCGCGGCTACCTGATCGGATCGGGATGGAAGGACTATCAGGAGACAGGGGCCGTTTGCGGCATCGCGCTGCCCAAGGGCCTGCGGCTGGCGGACCGCCTTCCTCGGCCCATCTTCACTCCCTCCAGCAAGGCCGAGGCCGGGGCCCACGACGAGAACATCAGCTTCGATGTCACCGCCGGCCTGCTGGGCCCTGAGCTCGCCCAACGGGTGCGCGAAGTCAGCCTGCGGATCTACGAGGACTCGGCGGTCTACGCCCGGGAGCGGGGTATCATCATCGCCGACACCAAGCTCGAGTTCGGATTGGACCCCGCCGGCAGGCTCCACCTCATCGACGAGGTGCTGACCCCCGATTCCTCCCGGTTCTGGCCCGCCGATCGCTATCGACCCGGAGTCAGCCCCCCGAGCTTCGACAAGCAGTACGTGCGCGATTACCTGGAGACGCTCGACTGGGACAAGCGCCCCCCCGGGCCCGAGCTCCCGGCAGAGGTCATCGCCCGGACGGCCGAGAAGTACCAGGAGGCGGAGCGCCGGCTGACCGGCCGCGCATGACGATCCAGGTCATGTTTCGACGCATCGCGTCAGCCGCTCCCGCCTGAAAGCCGACGCTGTTCACGGACGCTGCATCGGCAGGGGACTTTAATGAAAGTCCAGCGAACGGAGGTCAACGATGAGCGCGGGCATCCAGAGGATCACCCGGCAAGCCGGCGAGTGGTTGTGGCAGCAGCGGTTCAACCGTCTCTACTCCCCTCGGGCCGGGCTCGCGGGCGACCCCAAGGCCTTGAGGCTGTTGCTCGGCGTCCAGGGCGGGGGCCTGGACTGGCTCGCAGGACTGCTGTGCCGCTCCGCACCCCGGATCCGTTACTACAACGAGCCTCTGCGCCGTCTCACGCCGCCGCTCATGCTGTCGAAGGGGCGCGACCGCTGCGCCATCGGGTTCACCAAGAGCCTCCCCGCCGAGCACCCCCTGCTCCGGGTCCTGCGCATGCTCGTCGAGCCCGACAACATCTGGGCCGCAGAGCGCATGAGCAATCGCGTTCCCCACGCCCGCTACGAGCCCGGGATCTGCCTGGTCAAGGAGACCCGGGCCCTGCTCGCCGCCGAGCCGCTCCTGCGTCGCTTCGGCTCCCCCGCCCTCCTTCTCGTCAGCGAGCCGGTGAGCACGGTGGACCAGATGCTCACCGCGGACGGTCTCGAAACCGCCTACCTGCAGCGCGAGGAGGCCGCCGTGCTCAGACCGGGGTTCGTCGCCCGATTCATGCCCCGCGACTCCCGCCAGGTTCTCTCCGCGACGCGGATCATCGAAGGCCTGCCCAACCCGCGCGAGCGTCGAATCCTGGGCCGCGTGCTCACCGTCGGCCTGCTGAACCGCATGTTTCGCATGCTCGACGCTCGCTATCCGAGCGCCACGGCGGTGTCCCTCAGGCAGCTCTCGCAGTCGCCGCGCGACCTGGCCCGACTGATCGTGGGCCTGCTGGGCGAGGGCTGGCGCGACAGCGCCGAGATACAGGTGGCGGACGCCTGCGTGACCACCCCGGCCCGGGGGCTCGATCACGCGCAGCTGGCGATCCCGGGGCTCAACGAGCCCCTGCGGTTCCTGTCCGTGAAGGAGGCCGTGGCCTGCAGGGACATGCTCGCGGAGTGCGGCCTGGCGGAAGCGGATACGGACGAGCTGCTGACCCGGGGCCTCGGCCTGTCCGTGTTCCCCCACCCCCGGGAGCGAAGGCCCGCCCCGCCGCCGCGCCCGTCCGCCCTGCGCGCCTGAGGCGGCCGCCCCGATCCGGCTCGCGCCGCCGCCGGGCTCAGCCGACCAGCTTGCGCCAGTAGGTGGAGCGCCAGTAGTAGAGCACGGTCGGGTCCCTCCAGGGATAGGTGTCCCTGTAGGCCTCGCCGCGCCGGGGCTCTTCGATATTGTCGATGCTCGGGTCGAGCAGCCGCCAGCCGTCGTCCACCTCGTCGCCGTCGGTGGGCTCGCGCGTCAGCCCCTCGTGGCGCCGCTCGGCCGCGCCGAACGCCTGGTAGTTCCGCTGCGCCCGTTGAAGGCTGACTGCATTGCTGCTGCCAGGCATCCGCGCGAACCGCAGCTGGGCGAGATCGTCCTCCCACAGGCAGATCGGGCAGGTCTGGTGATGGCCGGGCTCGAGATCGAACACCAGGTGGCCGCAGCAAGGGCAGGGGTATCTCTGTTGGCCGTACATAGTCCGTCTCCTTGCTCCCCACAGACTATAGCCGATGCCCCCTGGTCTCCCGCGAGAGCCAGCCCGACACGCGGGCCCATGGGCTTTGCCATACTTGGCACAGACGACGGCAATGGAGACATGCGGGAACGGACATGCGAGCCCCGCCACTGATCTACCTCGCCCTCCTGGCTGCCGCGGCTTCGCCGGCGGTTGCCGCAGGCGATCGGGACAGCGACGCAGCCGAGCGCAAGGCCCTGTTGAGCGAGATCCGCCGCGACGTGCGGGTCACCGGCGAGGAGCTGGGCATGGAGCGCCTGGACCCGCGGGTGGCGGACGCGCTGTCCAGCGTCCCGCGCCACGAGTTCGTGCCCGACGCCTATCGGGATCAGGCCTATGCCAACCGGCCCGTGCCCATCGGGTACGGGCAGACCATCTCCCAGCCGTACATCGTGGCCATCATGACGGCACTGCTCGAGCCGGAGCCCGGCGACCGGATCTTCGAGCTCGGCACCGGCTCAGGCTACCAGGCGGCCATACTCTCCGGGCTGGTGGACGAGGTCTACACCATGGAGATCATCGAGCCCCTGGGAGAGAGCGCCCGCCAGCGGTTGAAAGAGCTCGGCTACGCCAACGTCCGCGTCCGGGTGGGGGACGGCTACGGCGGCTGGCCGGAGGCGGCGCCCTTCGACGGCATCGTGGTCACCGCCGCGGGCGATCACGTCCCACCGCCGCTGGTACGCCAGCTCAGGCCGGGAGGACGCATGGTCATCCCCGTGGGCAGCGGCTTTCTGACCCAGCAGCTGCTGCTGGTGACCAAGCGTGCCGACGGCGGGATCGAGACCCGAGAGCTCCTTCCCGTAGCCTTCGTCCCGCTCACCGGCGGGCACTGAAGGGCCTTCGGCCGTGGACAGGGCCGGGGCGCGGTCCAGAGCCGGTGCGGCCCCGCCGTCAGCCGTGCCATGGAGTGCGATCGCAGTGCTCTCGGGCACGGCGCTGGGCTACGAGATCCTGCTCACGCGGCTGTTCTCCATCATCCACTGGCATCACTTCGCCTCGATGGTGATCAGCCTGGCCCTGCTGGGCTACGGGGCGAGCGGGACCTTCCTGACGCTCGCCGAGCGCTGGCTGGCCGGACGCTTCACCGCGGCGTTCGTGGCGAGCTCACTGGCGTTCTCCGCCTCCTGCGTCGGCTGCTTCCTCCTGGCCCAGCGACTGCCCCTGAACCCGCTGGAGCTGCCCTGGGACGCCAGGCAGCCCGGCTATCTGCTCGGCATGTACCTCCTTCTCGTCATACCCTTCTTCGCCGTGGCCAATGGAATAGGCCTGGCCCTGTGGCAGTTCCGCAGCAGGGTACACCGGGTCTACGCCATGGATCTCCTCGGGGCCGGCGCGGGCGCGGCGGGGATCATCGCCCTGCTCACCCAGGTGCGGCCGGAGCGGGCGCTGGCGCTATGCGCGGGTCTGGGCGTGCTCTCCGCGGGCCTCGCCGTCACCCGCCGGCGCCGGCTGGTCAGACCGGCCGCCCTGCTGGGGGGCGCCCTGGTAGCCGCCCTGCCCGCGGGCTGGATTCAGCTCGGGATAGCCGATTACAAGGGGCTGAGCCAGTCGCTGGCCGTCATGGGGGCGCAGCGGGAGGTGGAGCTCTCCGGCCCCCTGGGGCTTGTGACCCTGGTCCGCAACGAGATGGTGCCGTTCCGCTTCGCCCCCGGCATGAGCCTTGCCACGGGCCAGGCGCCCCCGGAGCAGCTCGGCCTCTTCGTCGACGCGGAGCCCATTGGTGCCGTAACGCGCTTCGATGGTGAGAACCCCCCGGCCTATCTGGACGCCCTGACGTCCGCCCTGCCCTACCATCTGCTGGACAGGCCCCGCGTGCTGCTGCTGGGCGCCGGGGGCGGGTCGGGGGTGCTCCAGGCCCTGCTCCACCGGGCGAGCCGTGTGGACGCCGTGGAGCTCAATCCCCAGGTGGTGGAGCTGGTGCGCGACGATTACGCTGCCTTCGCCGGCGACCTGTATGCACGCGGGGACGTGCGGGCGCACATAGCGGAGGCCCGCGGATACCTGGCGTCCACCCCCGAGCGCTACGACCTGATCCAGATCGATCTCCTGGACGCGTTCGGCACGTCTTCGGCGGGGCTTCGGGCCCAGAGCGAGAGCTACCTCTACACCGTCGAGGCCCTGGAATCGTGCCTGCGGCACCTGACGCCGGGGGGCATGCTCGCGATCACACGGTGGCTCAGACTGCCCCCGCGGGACAGCCTCAAGCTGACGACCACCGCCGTTCGGGCGCTGCAGGGCACCAGGGCCGCCGAGCCCGCCCGCCACCTGGCGCTGATCCGGGGCTGGAAGACCACGACCCTGCTCGTCGGCCGCGCACCGCTCGGTCCGGCGGCGATCGAATCCCTGCGCCGGTTCACCCGCGAGCGCTCCTTCGACACGGCCTGGTATCCCGGCATGCCCGAGGGTGAGGCCAACCGCTACAACCGTCTCGACAAGCCGGTCCTCTACCGCGGGGTGCAGGCGCTGCTCGGCCCCGACGCCGCGAGCTACGTCGAGCGCTACAAGCTCGACATCGCCCCTGCCACGGACGATCGTCCCTATTTCTTCTCGTTCTCCAAGTGGAGCAGCCTGCCGGAGCTGCTCGACATGCCGTCCCGGGCCGGGCTCTCGCAGCTCGACTGGGGCTACTGGGTGCTGGTCGCCACGCTGATCCAGGCGGTGGTGGCGAGCGCGGTGCTCATCCTCGTGCCGCTGCTGGCGCTGAGAGGCTCGCGCAGGGCGCCCGCCCCGCTGAAATGGCGGACACTGCTCTACTTCGGGGCGATCGGGCTCGCGTTCATGTTTCTTGAGATCGCGTTCATCCAGCGCTTCACGCTCTTCCTCGCCCATCCGCTCTACGCGGTATCCGTCGTCCTGGCGGGGTTTCTGGTGTTCGCAGGCCTCGGCAGCGCGCTGTCCGGACGCCTGGCCGGACGGCGGGGCGGCCTCTGGGCGGTAGCGGGAGGAATCGCCGCCCTGTCCCTGGCGCTGCTCGCCGGCCTGGCCCAGCTGTTCGAGTGGCTTCAGCCGTTCGGGGAGCCGGGCCGGATCGCGGGCAGTCTCGCCGTGATAGCCCCCCTGGCCTGCCTCATGGGCATACCCTTTCCCATGGGGGTGGCACGGCTCGGACGGGCCGGGGGGCGGGACCTGATCCCCTGGGCCTGGGGCATCAACGGCTGCGCCTCGGTCATCAGCGCCGTGCTCGCCGGGCTTCTGGCCATGGAGATCGGCTTCAGCGGGCTGGTGATCGCGGCGGTGGGGTTCTATCTGCTGGCGGCGGCGACGCTGCCGGGAAGGGGTCGTCTAGTAGACAGTACGAAGTAGACAGTAGGAAATAGACAGGGAAAGAAGGGGCTCGACGCCCACCACCCGCCGCAGTCGATGCGTGGTGGCCTTCGCATTCTGGCCATCCCGGTCATGGGGCCGGGCACCCGAAGGGCCGAGCACCCCGTTCGCGCTCACCGAGCGCTCCCACGGACGACGTAGCCGCTCCCCGTCTCCCGAAGTAGGGCCGACGCCGACCAGCGGGGCGCACCGCCGCAGCGAGCGAGCCAAAGCCCGCCCCTGTCTACTGTCTACTTCCTACTGTCTACTGGTGTACCAAGAAAGGGGCGCCGAGGCGCCCCTTTCGTCCGACCGGCAGGAGTCCGGGTCAGTTGACCTTGGGATCCAGCTCGCCCTTGGCATAACGCGCGGTCATGTCCTCCAGGTTGATCGGGCGGATCTTCGAC
>JASFUT010000170.1:0-7073 GCA_050050175.1 Chromatiales bacterium | reverse complement strand
GCCGCCAGGCCGGCCGGGCCGCCGCCGACCACAGCCACGGTCTTTCCGGTGTCGGTCGCCGACGCCTCAAACTTGTAGCCCCGGGCGGTGGCGGTGTCGCCGATGAACTGCTCCACGGCGTTGATGCCGACGAAGTCGTCCACCTCGTTGCGGTTGCAGCCGTCCTGGCAGGGCGCGGGACACACGCGGCCCATCATGGAGGGGAAGGGGTTGGCATCGGTGGAGCGGCGGAAGGCGTACTCCTGCCATTCCATGCCCTGAGGCGGCTGCTCCAGGCCGCGCACGATCTGCAGCCAGCCGCGGATGTCCTCACCGGACGGGCAGCTGCCCTGGCAGGGCGGCGTCTTGTGCACGTAGGTCGGGCACTTGTGGGAGTGGTCCTGCTCGAAGATCTGCGAAGTCAGGTCCGACCACTCGTGGTCTCCGTCCTCGAACCGCCGCCAGGTCAGCTTGGTGCTCATTTCGTCGCTAGGAGTCGCCATTCTCACTCTCCTTACCGGTGCATCTCTATTCGCCGGGCGCAGCGCGCGGCCGGCATCGAACACGCCCGAATCGGCCGCTCGCGCTCAGCCCTCGGCCTCTTCACCCTCGTCGTCATCGTCTTCGGTCTTTTGACCCGTCAGAACGATCGCGTTGCTCACCAGCTGGTGCACGCTCACGATCTGATCCATGTCCATGCCGTAGTAGGGCAGGACCTTGCTGAACTGGCTCTTGCAGATGGCGCAGATGGCCGCCATGTGGGTCACCCCGTTCTCCTCCATGACGGTGTTGAGCGCCTCCATACGCGGCTTCGCCCCCTTCACGCGCAGCTCCATCAGGTCGTCGGTCAGCAGACCCCCGCCGCCGCCGCAACAGAAGGTGCGCTCGCGTATGGTGTCCGCGTTCATGTCGACGTAGTTGTTGCACACCGCCCGGATCACCGAGCGCGGGATGTCGAACTGCCCGCCGGGCTTGTCACCCATCCGGCTGGCGCGGGCCACGTTGCACGAGTCGTGGTAGGTGAGCACCATGTCGTCGTTCTTCGACTTGTCCAGGTTGAGCCTGCCTTTCTGGATCAGGTCCCAGGTGAACTCCAGGATATGCTGGGGGACCGGGTAGCGCGGGTCGAGGAAGTCCCAGGGTCCGGCCAGGGTGTTCAGGAAGCTGTAGGCCACCCGCCAGGCGTGGCCGCACTCGCCGAAGATGATGCGCTTGACGCCCAGGTCCAGGGCGGCCTCGCGGATGCGCATGGACACCCGGCGCATGTTCTCGTAGCTGCCGATGAACATGCCGAAGTTCGCGGCCTCCGAGGCGTGGGTGCTCAGGGTCCAGGAGACGCCGGCCTCGTGGAACACCTTCCCGTAGCCGATGAGGCCGTCCACGTGGGGCTCGGCGAAGAAGTCGGCGGACGGCGTGACCAGCAGGATCTCGGCCCCCTTCTGATCCAGCGGGTACTTCACCTCCACGCCGGTGTCGTCGTAGACGTCCTCCTCGATGCCCTCGAGGGTGTCCTCCAGGGCCGGGCCGGGAAGGCCGAGATTGTTGCCGATCTTGTAGACCTTGCCGATGATCTCGTTGCAGTACTTCTGGCCGACGCCCACGCTGTCCATGATCTCGCGCGCCGCCATGGAGATCTCGGCGGTGTCGATGCCGTAGGGGCAGAACACGGAGCAGCGGCGGCACTGGGAGCACTGGTGGAAGTAGCTGTACCAGTCGTCGAGGACCTCGCGGGTCATGTCGACGGCCCCGACCAGCTTGGGGAAGTACTTTCCGCCCAGGGTGAAGTAGCGGCGGTAGACCTTGCGCAGCAGATCCTGGCGCGCCACCGGCATGTTCTTGGGGTCCTGGGTGCCCAGGTAGTAGTGGCATTTGTCGGTGCAGGCGCCGCACTTCACGCAGGAGTCCAGGAAGACCTGGAGGGACCGGTACTTGCCGAGCAGCTCGCCCATCTTGGCGACCGCCCTGCCCTCCCAGCCGTCCTCCAGCTCGCCGGGGAACCCGAGCGGCTCCTGGAACTGGGGCTTGGAGAGGAACGGCTTGCTGTGCTGCATGGTGTCCTCGACCAGCTCCGGGATCTCCGGGTACTCCTCGAGCTGGGGGACGTCGAAATCTGCCTTAGCCATTAGTGGACCTCGTCAGGGCTTGAGCCGGCTATCCGTTGTCTGCGCGCGTCTGCTACTGCTGCTCCAGGCGACGCGCCCAGTCCGCGATGTGGCGCCGCTCGCGCGGGTCGTCGACCTGGTTGCGGGTCGGGCTGAAGAAGACCCCCGGAGCATGGAGCAGCTTGCTCACCGGGAAGATGATCATCAGCACGGCCACCGCCAGCAGGTGCACCAGCAGGATCGGGTCGGCCGGGATGCCCGGCATGGAGCCCCAGCTGAAGGTCATCAGGCCGCGGAAGAAGCCCTTCACCGCCACGATGTCGGTATGGGAGACGAAGGTCATCAGCGCGCCGCTCGTGCCGATCACCAGCAGCAGGAGCAGCATCAGGTGGTCCGACGGCGCCGAGATGTAGCGCACCCGGTCGACGAACAGGCGCCGCCCCCACAGGCCGAGCAGACCGATGATCATGGCGAAGGCCATGTACTTGAGCACGGGGGAGACCCAGGCCACGGGCGCCCACACGGGGTCCTGGAAGTAGCGCAGATGCCGGAAGAGCACGGCAAACAGGGCCAGGTGGAACAGCCAGCCGAACAGCCAGGTCCACTTGGTGGACTTGAACAGGCTCTCGAAGAACACCACCTCCCGGAACATGCGCATGACCACCCCGCTGCGGGTGGTCGGCGCGGGTGTGGTGGGAATCTTCAGCGGCGCCGGAGTGCTGGCGAACTGGTAGATTTTCCAGCCAAGGCCGACCACCAGAAGGATGAAGGCCGCGTAGAACAGTGCGGCAAAGGCCGCCGTCAGAAACGCCATGTTTCCGATACCCTCGACAGTCGCTTGACGATCCCGGCGGCGGGGGCTGGTCGCCCCCGCGCGCCGCGGTTAAGACGTCCCGGTCAGACGCAGCCGGTCGGCTTGGGGAGACCGGCGTAGCGGCAGGCCTGCTTGGCCGGACCGTACGGGAACAGGGAGTACAGGTACTTGCTGTTGCCCTTGTCCTTGCCAAGCTTCTTGCCGACCGCCTTGGTGAGCACGCGAACGGCCGGGGCGATCTGGTACTCCTCGTAGTACTCACGCAGGAAGTTGATGATCTCCCAGTGCTCGTCGTTCAGGTCGACGCCGTCTTCCTTGGCCATCACGTCGGCGACGCCCGGCTCCCACTCGTTGATGTTGGCGAGGTAGCCCTCTTCGTCCGTCTCCAGGGTCTTTCCGTTCACTTCGATAGGCATTTGGATCTCTCCTCTTCGCTCAAACTGAATAAATTTCCGGTGGCCTACAGCCAGGACTGCACCTTGTCCTTGGCCTCGACCAGGTCAACGAAGCCGGCATAGTCGACGACCTTGACGCCCTCCACCAACCTGTCCTCGCTTATGCCGCGCGCGGCCAGATCCGGGCCGAGCACCGAGACATCGCTCAGGCCCTGCACCTCGGCGGCGGCGGAGCCCCCCTTCATGGCGGCGTAGACGCCGTCCTCTATGAGCAGAACGGCATCGCCCTGCTGAACGTAACCGACACAGGTGCTCAGGCTGTTGCGCTCGTAAGGGGATTTGTTCACCAGATGCAGCATCGACATGTCTTTCCTCCCCTCAGAAGTTGAACAGCACGTCCTGGCCGGCAAACAGCTCGGCCATCTCCGCCCGGCTGACCAGGTGGATAGAGTCCTTCTCGGCCCAGTCCTCGTCCTCGTCTTCCCAGGTGAGGTGCTGCAGGTCTTCCAGGGTCAGGCCCCGCTCCTCGAGCGACTCCTTCTCGACGTAGATCTGGTTCACGTCGTAGTCGCCCAGGGCCGCATAGGTCGGCGAGAAGTTCTTCATGCCGATGCCCTTGGTGTCCTGGCCCTTGACGAGCTCGTAGACGCCGTCGTCGATGAAGGCCAGGCTCACGTTCTGCTCGAAGGCGGCGCCGATCAGGACCACTTCGAGGGCCTCCCAGGCGTAGATGGTGCCGTAGGGCGCCTTGCGGTTCACGTACATGAACTTCTTGACTGTGGACATGATCCCCTCCTCAGTCTCCGAACACGACCAGCCGGTCGCTCTGGATGGCGCCCTCGACCAGCTGTCCGAGGCCCGATATGCGGAAGCCCGGCGCGATGTTGGTGGCATCCTTGCCGTTGCGCTGCGCCTCGCCGTCGTCAACGATGCCGCGGCGCTGGGCCGCGGCCACGCAGACGACCATGTCCAGGCCGTGCTGCTCCGCCAGCTCGCTCCAGCGGTTGACGATATGGCGGTCGTCCTGGGGCGGAGTGGTCAGCCGGGTGCCGTTGTTGACACCGTCGTGGTAGAAGAAGACCCGGAAGATCTCGTGTCCCTTCTCCAGTGCCGCCTTGGTGAAGTGGTAGGCACTGTCGGCCGCCTGATGCTGATAGGGGCCCTCGTTGACCTGGATCGTTAACTTCATCAATCAACTCCGATTCAGAAGCGAATGTGGGTCGAGGAATTCAGCGAGCGGCGGGCACCGCGCCAGTTGTCGATGTGGTACTTGGTGAACGGCAGCTCGACCTGCTCGAAGAAGCGGGGCCAGCCGATGCGCTCGATCCACTCGTTGATCCGCTCCCAGTCACGCGCGCCCTCCTTGTAGGCCTTGAGGATGCGCTTGACGATTGCGGTCGCCTCGGGCCAGCGCGGCGGGTTGTTCGGGATGCCGGCCGCCACGAGCTTCTGGAAGGTCGGCTTGCCGCGGGCGTTGGAGTGGTTGCCGCCCACCCAGATGGCCAGCTTGGTGTGCTCGGCGTCGTTGATCTGCATCGGCGGGCACGGCGGGAAGCAGGCACCGCAGCAGATGCACTTCTTCTCGTCCACCTCCAGGGAGGGCTTGCCGTTGACCATGGCGGGTCGGATGGCCGCGACCGGGCAGCGCGCCACCACGGAGGGGCGCTCGCACACGTTGGCCACCAGATCGTGGTTGATCTTGGGCGGCTTGGTGTGCTGCACGTTGATGGCGATGTCGCCCTGGCCGCCGCAGTTGATCTGACAGCAGGAGGTGGTCATGTGCACCCGGTTGGGCATGTTGGCGTTTTTGAACTCGTCGATGAGCTCGTCCATCATCGCCTTGACCACGCCGGAGGCGTCGGTACCCGGGATGTCGCAGTGCAGCCAGCCCTGGGTGTGGGAGATCATCGTCACCGAGTTCTGGGTTCCGCCGACGATGAAGCCGGCCTCCTCCAGGGCGTCGATCAGAGGCTGAACCCTGGCCTCGTCGGTGACCATGTACTCGATGTTCGAGCGGATGGTGAAGCGCACGTGACCGTCGGCATACTGGTCACCGATGTCACAGAGCTTGCGCAGCGTGAACACGTCGAGGATGCGCTGGGTGCCGGCCTTGACGGTCCAGCACTCGTCGCCGCCGTAGGCGACGTGCTTGAGCACGCCGGGGCGCGGATGCTCGTGGTACTTCCACAGACCGTAGTTCCGGCGCATTACCGGGTGCATGTACTGGAAACCGTCCGGGCACCCCGACTCGATCGGCTCACGCATGTCTTGCATCGCCATCGTTACCTCCAGAGATCACGTAATTTCATCAATCCGAACAGGGTCTTCGAGGCGGGCTCAAAGACCCCCCGCTGCCGGGGCGCGCGCCCCGGCACCGAAGGTCTCACACAGGCCCTATCAGGCCTCGGCCTTCTTGGCGAAGTAGGCCTCGGCGGCCTCGTCCCAGCCGTCCATGCGGACGTAGGAGCTCTGACGGGGATCGCTGACCATGTTGGGATCGGGATCGACACCGATGCCCTCTAGGAAGTTGACCAGGCCGATGCGCTCGATCATCTCGCCGCAGCGCTCGTGCTCGAGGGCGTTCTCGGCCCAGAAGTCGATGGTCTCTTCGGCCATCTCGACCAGGGACTCCCAGTCCTCATCGCTCTCGAGCTTCTTGAAGGGAACGATCACGGTGCCCATGAGGTCGCCGATCTTCAGGGTGCGCTTGCCGCCGATGAGGATGGTCACGCCCCTGTCGTCGCCCGGATGCAGGGCCTTGGGCATGACGTTCAGGCAGTGCATGCAGCGCACGCAGTCCTTGTTGTTGACGGCGAGCGTGTCGTCGTCGTTCAGGGACAGGGCGTTGGTAGGGCAGCGGGTGATGACGTTGTCTATGACGTACTGGCGCCCCTTGCGGCCGACGAAGGCCTTGACCTCTTCCTGGTCCACCTTCATGTCGTCGCGCCAGGTGCCGATCACCGCGAAGTCGGCACGCTCGATGGCGTTCTGGCAATCGTTGGGGCAGCCGGAGATCTTGAACTTGAACTTGTACGGCAGGGCCGGGCGATGGACGTCGTCGGTGAAGTTGTTCACCAGCAGGCGATGGGCCTTCTGCTCGTTGGTGCAGGACATCTCGCAGCGGGCGGCGCCCACGCAGGACATGGAGGTCCGCACGCAGGGGCCGGCGCCGCCGAGGTCCCAGCCGTAGTCGTTGATCTCGTCGAAGAAGTGCTGGGTGTTCTTGGTATCGGTGCCGATGAACATGATGTTGCCGGTCTGGCCGTGGAAGGTCACCAGACCCGAGCCCCACTTCTCCCAGCTGTCGGCGAGCTGGCGGAGCATGTCGGTCGTGTAGTGGTTGCCGGCCGGAGGCTGGACCCGCAGGGTGTGGAATTCCTTCGACGTGGGAAAGCTCTTACCGACCTCGGAGAAGCGCGGAATGATACCGCCCCCGTACCCGTAGACCGACACCGTGCCGCCCTTCCAGTAGCCCTTGCGGGTCTCGTAGGAATGCTCCAGCTGACCGAGGAGGTCGTTGGTCATCCGGTTGATCCGCTCGTCCTGGTGCTGGTCGCGCAGGCGCTTGATGCCCGAGATGAAGCTCGGCCAGGGGCCGGTCTCCAGCTGGTCGATCATCGGAGTAGGGTGCTTTTCGATAGCCATCTCGCTCGTTCTCCTAACTGTCCGAAGTTCTGAGAATCTACCGCCCGAAACCCGCGGTTTCGGCTCCGGCGTTGCCTCACCTTGATCTTGCAGAGCGTCCCACCGGCCGGGCCGGCGGTCGAAGGTCGCGCGCTAGCC
>JASFUT010000169.1:0-7105 GCA_050050175.1 Chromatiales bacterium | reverse complement strand
GCGAGCGAAGTGCGCCAGACGTACGGAATGCGCTGGCTGTAGACGGTGGTGAGCTTGAGCAGCTGGACGAACGCCGCCGCCAGGGCGCCCACGGCGATCCCCAGGAGCAGGACCACAGGCAGCTCCGCCAGGGTGCCGAGCCTGACGGCTGGCACCCGGAAGGCGGCGTCGGCCCCGAAGACCAGGATGGAGATGGTGTCGGCACTGACCGCCGCCAGGATGACCGGAATGAAGCTGGCGAGGGTGTAGTCCATCATCACCACCTCCAGCGCGAAGATGACCCCCGCCAGAGGTGTGTTGAACGAGGCGGCGATGCCCGCCGCGGTGCCGCATCCGACCAGCGTCCGGATGCTGTTGTTCGGCAGCGCCAGACGCTGGCCCAGGAGGCTCGCGGCGGCGGCGCCGAGGAAGACGTGCGGGCCCTCGCGCCCCACCGAGTGTCCGCTGACGATCGCCACCGCCGCACCGATGAACTGCAGGAGAAAGCCCCTCAGGGTGAGGTAGCCCTGGTGAAAGGCGAGACGCTCCATCACCCGGGCGATCCCGAGCGTGTAGACCCCCTTGGCAAACCCATGGAAGACCACGCCGATGACCAGGCCGCCCGCCACCGGAAGCAGGAACCGGGCCCAGAGCGGCAGCCGCTCGTAACCCTCCGGCAACCCCCCCGGCAGGAAGGACGACTGGGTGCCCTCCACCGCCAGGCGGAAGCTCACGATGACCAGCCCGGCGAGCACGCCCGTGGCCAGCCCCAGCACCGCCAGCGCGAGCAGGGCGTCCGGGCGGGCGAGCCGCAGCCGCATGGACTCCATGTGGGACTGCCAGCGTTCTCGAACGGCCGATGGCTTCATGCCCACATTATCCCGGACCCCGGGCCTCTGACGAAGTGCCGTGGCGGACCTACAATGAGGAGAGCCCGAATAAAACTGGACGGCCCCACTTGATCATCGACAAGCCCGAGGGGTACGAGCCGGGCACCGACCTCGACCTGATGGAGCGTCTGCTGCCCGTGTCGGGCGCGCGGGTTCTGGAGCTCGGCTGCGGGCGGGCGCAGATGACGCTGGCCATGGTCGAGTCACTGGGCGCAGCGGAGGTGGTGGCGACGGAGGTCGACCGAATCCAGCACGAGAGAAATCTGCAGCTCGGGGATCTGCCGCGGGTCCGCTTCAAGCTGGCCGGCGCGGAGGCGACCGGTGAGCCGGCTCGCAGCTTCGACGTGGTGGTGATGCTGAAGTCCCTGCATCACGTCCCCGTGGACCTCTTGGACGACGCCCTCGCCGAGATCCGGCGCGTGCTGCGCCCCGGCGGCCTGGCCTACATATCGGAGCCCGTGTACGCGGGGAGCTTCAACGAGCTGCTGCGCATGTTCCACGACGAGCGCGAGGTCCGGGAGGCAGCCTTCGAGGCCCTCAGACGCGCGGTCGAAGGCGGCCGGATGGAGCTGGTGTCCGAGACCTTCTTCGAAGCGTCCAACCGGTTCGAGAGCTGGGAGGCATTCGAAGACCAGGTACTGGGTGCCACGCACACCGAGCACCGCCTGGATCCGGCGCTCCATGCCCTCGTGAAACAGGCGTTCCTGGCGCAAACGACCCCCGGGGGCGCCGCCCTGTTCCAGGTGCCTTGCCGGGTCGATCTGCTGCGCCGCCCGGCCGATTGACCTCCGTGCCTGCGGGCGCTCGGCCCGCGGGTTGCGGCGCAAGATGGGGGCGCCCTCTCCCAAGCGCGCCGGAACAAGGCAGCATGCGATCGGCCGCGCGGGCCCCCTGCGACGAATCGTCCCTCCCCCATGCAGTTGGCCGGCTCGGCGGCAGTCCTGGTGGTGCGGCACGGAAGCTGCGGCAGTCGATGGCGGAAGCGAGAGGGATGCGGTCTCATCGGCAGCCAGCGCAGGGACGCGATCGGGCCGCTTCCTCGTCGGAGCAGCGGGTTGCCTCTCCCGGCTCCTGCGCTTGCGCCGCCCGCTTCCGCGGGCGGCTTTATTTCG
Organism: Chromatiales bacterium; assembly: GCA_050050175.1. Classification (GTDB taxonomy): domain Bacteria; phylum Pseudomonadota; class Gammaproteobacteria; order Chromatiales; family Chromatiaceae; genus CAVQCX01. The sequence goes on along the minus strand of JASFUT010000169.1, from coordinate 5,124 downwards.
GGCGCCACGCCACCATATCCGTTGCACGGGCACGGCCGGCGTATTCTACTGGTTGTCAGTCCGGTCAACGATCCAGAGACATGGGCCCGCGCTCCTCCGTTTCGCCGAAACCCATCGCCCTCGCCGAGCTCAGCGTGGGGCGCAGTGCCCGCGTCACCGCGATAGCGGGCGGGCGCGAGCTGGTGCGTCGTCTGATGGGTCTCGGGCTTCGCGTGGGCAGTGAGATCACGCTGCTTCAGCGCCGCGGGCGTGGCGTGGTGCTGGCGGCGGGGAGCAGCCGCGTCGCCCTGGGTGGGGGCGTAGCCGAGAAGGTGCTGGTGGAGTCCATCGAATCAAGGGGCGGCCATCGGCCCCGCCCTCAGGAGTGACCGCTTGCTGACCCTCGCCCTTGCGGGCAACCCCAACTGCGGAAAGTCGGCCCTTTTCAACGCGCTCACCGGGGTGCGGCAGACCACGGGCAACTGGCCCGGTGTCACCGTCGAGCGCAAGGAGGGCCGATTCCAGCTCGACGGCGATCCGGCGCGGGTCATCGACCTGCCCGGTATCTACTCCCTGGACGCGGGCTCCCTGGACGAGCGCGTGACGCGGGACTTTCTTCTGTCGCGCGAGGCCGACCTGATCGTCAACGTGGTCGACGCGACCAACCTGGAGCGTCACCTCTACTTCACCGTCCAGCTCCTGGAGATGGGGATTCCCATCGTGCTGGCCCTGAACATGATCGACGTGGCGCGCAAGCGGGGGATCGAGGTGGACGCCGAGCGGCTCGCCCGTGAGCTGGGCTGCCCGGTCGTGCCCGTCGTGGCCGTGGCGCAGAAGGGACTCGACGCCCTGCGCGTGGCGATGGCGGCGGTGGCGCGGGGCGAGCGCTCCGGGGGCTTCCCCCTGGCCCACGACGACCTGGTGGAGCAGGCGACCGCGGCGCTCGGCAAGCACCTGAACGGCGCGGCCGGCGCCAATCGAAGGTGGCTGGGACTCAAGCTCCTGGAGGGAGATCCCCACGCCGGGAGCCGGGCCAGAGCCGACGCGCTGGAGCTTGCCCGGCGTTGGCGGCGCACGATCGGGGAGCGGGCCGGAGAGGAGGCCGACGTCCTGATCGCCGACACCCGATACAGTCACGCCCACGCCCTTGCGCGACAGGTAACGCACCAGAGCGAGCGCGGGCGTACTCCCTCGGACCGGATCGATCGCGTGGTGCTCAGCCGCAGCTTCGGCATTCCGCTGTTCCTCGGTGTGATGTACCTGATGTTCACCTTCACCATCAACGTCGGCGGGGCCTTCGTGGATTTCTTCGACGGTGTCGCCGGCGCCCTGCTGGTGGACGGCCTGGGACGGGTGCTGGAGGGCTGGGGCGCGCCGGTGTGGGTGGTGACCGTCGTCGCCGACGGGGTCGGCGGGGGCATACAGGTGGTCGCGACCTTCGTCCCCATCATCGCCTGCCTGTACATCTTCCTCTCGGTGCTGGAGGACAGCGGCTACATGGCCAGGGCGGCCTTCGTCATGGACCGGTTCATGCGCTCCATCGGCCTGCCGGGCAAGGCGTTCGTTCCCCTGATCGTCGGCTTCGGGTGCAACGTGCCCGCCGTGATGGCCACGCGCACCCTGGACAACGAGCGGGAGCGCAAGCTCACCATCCTGATGAACCCGTTCATGTCCTGCGGAGCCCGACTGCCGGTCTACGCGCTGTTCGTGACCGCCTTCTTCCCCACCAACGGCCAGAACCTGGTGTTTGTCCTGTACCTGACGGGGATCGGCGTTGCCCTGCTGACGGGGCTGGTGATGAAGCGCACCCTGCTGGCCGGCGAGAGCACGGGCTTCATGATGGAGCTGCCGCCCTACCACCTCCCCACCCTCAAGGGCACGAGCCTGCGGACCCTCGACCGGGTCAAGCTCTTCGTCAAAGACGCCGGGCGCGTGATCGTCGTGATGGTCCTGGCGCTCAACCTGCTCAGCTCGGTGGGCACCGACGGCCGCTTCGGCGAGCCGGAGGGCGGGCGCTCGGTGCTGAGCGCCCTGGGCGAGGCGATGACCCCGGTGCTCGCCCCCATGGGCATCCGCGAGGAGAACTGGCCGGCCACGGTGGGCATAGTCACCGGGGTGCTCGCCAAGGAGGTGATCGTGGGCACCCTGGACACCCTGTACGGCCGGATGGAATCCGCGGGCGGCGGTGCGCCCGGGCCGGACTATACCCTCGGTCAGGCGCTCGCCCGGGCGGCGGCGACGGTTCCCGCCAACCTCTCTGCCGTCGCGGGGCGCCTGCTCGATCCGCTCGGGCTGGACCTCGGCGACGTCACTGATCCTGCGGCGGCGGCCACCCAGCACGGGGTGAGCGGGGCGGTCTTCGGTGCCATGACGCGTTACTTCGACGGGAGGGCGGGCGCCTTCGCCTACCTGCTCTTCATCCTGCTCTACGCGCCCTGCGCGGCCACCCTGGGCGCGATCGTTCGGGAGGCCGGACCCCGCTGGGCGGCCTTCGTGGCCCTCTGGACGACGGGCGTCGCGTTCTCGGTGGCAACCCTGTTCTACCAGGGCGCCACCTTCAGCCGCCACCCGGAATCCTCCGCCGCGTGGATCGCCGGGCTCGCCCTGGCGCTGGTGGCGGTGCTGGCGGCCCTGCGTGCCTGGGCCCGAAGGGGTCAGAGCCCGGCCGATCGCCTGGAGGCGGGGGCCTGATGCTCGCGGAGCTCAGGCGGCTGCTCCGCAGCCGGGGTGCGGTCAGCCTCGCCGAGGCCGCTCAGCATCTGGACGCGAGCCCCGAGGCAGTGCGCGGGATGCTCGAGCACTGGATACGCAAGGGCCGTGTGCGGCGTCTGACGCCGGACCGCTGCCGGTGCTGCACCGCCTGCGGGCCGGACGGGCCCGAGGTATACGTGTGGGTGGATGAGGCCGACGGCGCCGGGGAGCCGCCGCGCCCGGCCTGCCCCGGGTGAGGGGAACGGCGACCCGCAGCCCGCGGCGACCCGCAGCGCGGGATCAGCCCCCAGGCTTGGCCTACTCCGTAACCTTGATGATCAGGCTGGGAATGGAGTTCGACTTCAGCCGGGCGTGCAAGGCGTTGGCCTGGGGTCTGGAGTAGGGCCCGCTCCGCACCCGGTGAAAGGTGTCCTTGTCGTCGATGCTGACACGCTGAATCTTCGCCTCTATGCCCAGCAGCGCCAGGCTCGCCTTTAGCCGGTCCGCGTCGTCGTACTTCCGGAACGCCCCCATCTGCAGGAGGTAGGACTGCCGCTCCTTCCGGGGGGGAGCGGCCGACGCCGGCGGCTCCGGCTCCTGCATCTCTTCCTCCGCCACGACCACCTCCTGGGCGGGCAGGAGGGTGTAGAAGTCGAAGCGGGGCCGGCTGCCCTTCGCCTCCCGGCCCGTGTCGGCCTGGACCGAGCGGGTCGCGGAGGGGGCGGCCGCCCGCTGGGTTCCCGGCCCCGGCGGGGTCAGCTTGACCCAGGCAAGTCCGGCGACGAACAGACCGAGCACGAAGCCCGCCGAGAACAGCACCCAGCCGGGGGTGGACTGGCGGCCGTGACTGTCGGCCCTGCTCTTGTAGTCGCGCGGCACGGCTACATGCTCTCCGGCGCGGAGACCCCGAGGAGGTTGAGACCGCTGCGCAGCACCTGACGCGCCGCCAGAATCAGCTTGATGCGGGCGTCGCGCAGGGCGGCGTTCTCCACCAGGAACTGGTGGGCGTTGTAGTAAGTGTGGAAGTCATTGGCCAGCTCGCGCAGGTGATGCACGAGCTGATGAGGCTCCTCGCCCACGGCCGCCTGCTCCACCACCTCCGGATAGCGCGAGAGGGTCTTCAGCAGCGCCTGCTCATGCTCGGCCTGGAGCAGCTCCAGATTGGCCGCCCCCGCCGACGGCTCCACCTCCATGCCCCGCTCCGCCGCCTGCCGCAGCACGCTGCACACCCGGGCGTGGGCGTACTGGACGTAGTAGACCGGATTGTCGGCGCTCTGGGACTTGGCCAGATCCAGGTCGAAGTCCAGATGCTGCTCGCACCTGCGCATGACGTAGAAGAAGCGCGCCGCGTCGCGCCCCACCTCCTTGCGCAGCTGGCGCAGGGTGACGAACTCTCCGGAGCGGGTGGACATCTGGACCTTCTCCCCGCCGCGGTAGAGGTTGGCGAACTGCACCAGCAGGACGTCCAGGCGGGAGGCGTCGTCGCCAAGCGCCTCCAGCGCCGCCTTCACCCGGGGTACGTACCCGTGGTGGTCGGCGCCCCAGACGTCGATCACCCGCTCGAATCCCCGCTCCATCTTGCCCAGGTGGTAGGCGATGTCCGAGGCGAAGTAGGTGGCCTGTCCGTTCTCGCGCACCACGACCCGGTCCTTCTCGTCGCCGAAGGCGGTGGAGCGGAACCACAGGGCGCCTCCGCTCTCGTAGAGATGACCGGCGTGGCGCAGACGCTCCACGGCCTTGGCGACCGCCCCGCTCTCCACCAGCGAGCGCTCCGAGAACCACTGGTCGTAGGTGACGCCGAAGTGCTCCAGATCGTCGCGGATGTCGTCCAGGATGGTGTTCAGGGCGAGCTCGAACACGTAGCGGTAGCGGTTGGCGCCGAGCAGCGCCTTGCTGCGTTCGATCAGGGCATCGATGTGCGCCTCCTTGTCGCCGCCCGCGCGCTCGTCCGCGGGCAGGCCTTCGGCGACCTCCCGCGCGGGGTGACGGTAGTCGTCGCCGTGCTCCCGATGCAGGGTGGCGGCGATGTCCCACACGTAGTCGCCCCTGTAGCCGTTGGACGGAAACGGGATCTCGTCCCCGCACAGCTCCAGATAGCGCAGCCAGACGCTGCTGGCCAGAATGTCCATCTGGCGCCCGGCGTCGTTGACGTAGTACTCCCGGTGCACCTCGAAGCCCACGGCCTCCAGCAGGTCGGCGACCACCGCGCCGTAGGCGGCCCCCCGACCGTGGCCCACGTGCAGCGGACCGGTGGGGTTCGCCGAGACGAACTCCACCTGAACCCGCCGGCCCGCACCGAGGCGGCTGCGGCCGAATGCAGGGCCCTCTCTCAGGATCTCCGGGACGAGGGCGCGGTATGCGCTCTGCGCCAGGGTGAAGTTGATGAATCCGGGGCCGGCGATCTCAACGCGCGCGACGCGATCAGAGGCCGGCAGGGCGGCGACGATCGCCTCC
>JASFUT010000168.1:0-7177 GCA_050050175.1 Chromatiales bacterium | reverse complement strand
TAGCTACCGCTACAAGTTTCGCTCCAGCCCGGCGCCCAGACGCACAGGTCCTGCGCCGGAGACGCGATCCGCGGTGAGCGATCCGGGCTAAGCCGTCCGTTCGGCGCCCGAAGGGCGCCTCCCAAAAGCGGGCGGGGCACGCGTTGCTTGGGACTGACCCTTCAGGCCGCGACGGGTTTGCGCCCGGCGAGCGCTCCGACGGCCAGGGGCTGTAGGTCCGACTTGAGTCGGACGGAGCGGGGTATTGTTCGCGCTGCGCAAGGCTCCTACATGGGCCTCCGGTCAGAGCCGGGTTCGGCGGAGCGGCCTTCGGACTCGAGCGGGGGCCGCGGGAGTCCGGCCGAAGGGTCTGCCGCGAACCCGGTTCGGCGAACGGCTGGCCGCGTGTCGGCCGACGCCGTGGAAAGGAACCTGTTCTGCAGCGCGGGCGCTGCGACCAACAGCCACTCGAACACGGCCTTGTGCATCCGTCCTCTGCGCACGCAGCGCCGGAACGAGTGGTCGGCGCCGGGCAGCAGCTGAAAGCGGTAGGGGGTATCCAGGCCCCGTGCGCGGGCCGCTCGGGTCATCGCCTCGACCCATCGCCGGCCGCGCTCGATGCGCGTCTCCCCCTGCTGGCGGTCGATGCGCGGCGACTGCCTGAGCTCCGCGTCGCGCCCGCCGTCGCGCTCGCCCACCAGCACGCAGGCGGGCACCCGCAGGAAGGCGTCCGGATCGAGGTCGAGCCCCAGCGGACCCTCTGTGCCGGCAATGCCCCGCGGGTAGCGGCGCCGATCATCCGGAAAGGTATACCAGCCGGCGGCGCCGACGGCGATGGCCGCCACGCGTTCCGGATAAGCCATGGCGTAGCGGTGCACGAACTGCCCGCCGCCCGAGTAGCCGAACATGTAGACGGCCCGCGCGTCCGCACCCGTGAGCGACGCGACCTCGGCGATGATCCGGTTAAGGACCCGATCGGCCCGCCGCCCCCGCCCCTCGCGCCCCAGGCGCTGGTAGTCGGGAAATCGGTCATGCGGGAACAGCGGCGCCACGAGGACGACCCCATAGCGCTCAGCCCGTCGGGCGAAGCGCTCCGCGTGCTCGCGGGCGTTGCGGGACACGCCGTGCAGGCTCACGAGCAGCCGGGCGCCGGGCGGAGCGCTCTCGGGCAAGTACAGGTAATAGATCTGGGCGGGATCGCCCCGCAGCCGCCGCTCCAGCACCGCGCCCCGGGTCGGCCCGCCCGTTGGCGCCCCCTGCGCAGGGGGCGCGGGTCGCATGGCGAGGGAGCCGGCGATCATCATGCCCAATGTCCGTCCCGACCGTCGGCAGGCTCAAGAGGCGAGCGCGAGGCCACGGCCGAACAGCCTCCGCGTGGGGCCGGCACCGCCCAGCAGGCTGCGCGGGGAGCCCGACTCCACCAGGCGCCCGTCTTCCAGGTGCCAGATCAGCTCGACCGCCGCCAGCCGGTCCGGCCGGTGCGTGACCATCAGCACAGTCCCCTTGAACCCGGACAACACCCGATTCAGGACCCCCGCCGCCTTGGGATCCAGATTGGCATCCGCCTCGTCCAGCAGCAGCACGCGGGGGCTGCCCATGAGCGCCCGGGCCAGGGCGATCCGCTGGCGCTGGCCGAGGGAGAGGTTGGTTCCGCCCTCGGTCAGGCGGGTATCCATACCCTGCGGAAGCTCCTGCAGCACCTCGTCGAGTCCGCACAGGTCGCAGACCCGGTCGATCTCCTCCGGTGAGGCGTCCGGGCAACGGTAAAGAAGGTTCTTGCGCACGCTCCCGCGCAGCAACGGCAGGTCGGGGCTCACCATGCCCACCAGTCGTCGGGTCGAGTCGAAGGACGTACCGGCCAGGTCCTGCCCGTCCACCACGACGGCTCCTTCGTCGGGGCTCACCAGCCGTGCCACCAGGGCCAGCAGGGTGGACTTCCCGGAGCCGTTCGGACCCACGATGGCGACCTTGCTCCCCGGCTTCACGGCGGCGGTGACCTGCTCGACGGCGCCGTTCACACAAACCCCCTCGAATGCCAGCCAGCCCAGTCCGGGGCACAGCGGCGGGGCACCCGCTGGCTCTTCGACGCACCCCGGGACCGCGAGGAAGGCGTTGATCTTGCTGCGGGAGACGCGGGCGCCGTGCCAGTACTCGTGTACCCGCCCCAGGTCGCGCAACGGGGGCACCAGCAGCCCGACGACGGTCATGGCCGCCACCACCGTGCCCGCCGTCGCATTGCCCGCGGCTGCCTGGTAGGCGCCAGTCAACAATGCGGCGCCCGTGGCGACGGCCGTGGTGCCCTCGGTCACCGCCCGCAACCCTCCGGCGATGCGCGCGCGGCCCACCATCGCCTCGGCCAGGCGTTCTGCCTGGCGGCCGATGCGCCGCCGCTCCCGGGGGTACTGGCCGAACACCTGGACCACGCCCATGGCCCCGATCTTCTCCGTGATATTGGCCGCCAGCCGGGCCTGCCGCTTGCGGGCCTCGCGCACCGCGGGCTCCATCCGCCGTCCCATGACGAGCGCGAGCGCGGCGCCGGCGCAGAGGGCAGTACCTACCACCGCAGCCAGGGTGGGATCGACCAGGGCCAGGGCCGCAAGAGATACCGAGGCGGTCACGGCGGCGACGGTAAGGCGCGCCACACCGAGGCTCGCCCACTGCCTCAGCGCGGTGAGATCGCCCACGAAGCGCAGCAGGGTTCCGCCGCGGCTCCGCCGCTGGAGGTCCCTGGGGCGCAGGGTGCTCAGCCGGTCGAACAGGGTCAGCCGCACATCGTAGATGTAGTCCTGTCCCAGCCTCTCGGCGTCGACCCGCTCGCGCATGCGCAGCCAGGCACCGAGCAGGGCCGCCGCAAGCAGACCGAGCCCCATCCACAGCGTGGTGTTCGCCCCGGCGGGCTGGGACGGCACTACCAGCCGGTCGAAGGCCGAGCGCACCAGCAGGGCCGTGCCGACCGCGGCCGACGCCTGGGCCACGCCGTTGACGACCAGCAAGGCCATCAGACGCAGCCGGCCCGCCTGCAGGATGGCGGGGATATTCATGCCGTCGCCGCTCCCGCGCGCTCCTGCTCCATGAGGCCGGCCAGCCGTCCGGTGATGGCCGGGTCGGCCAGGTCCGCCAGGGTCAGCACGGGGACGCTTACGGACCGCTGCGCCTCGCGCGCGGCCAGCGGCGAGGCGGTCAGCGCCCCGGTTACCGCCATCAGGGCCAGTCCCCTGCGCTCCAGCCAGGCGGCTCCGCCGGTGGCGCCCATGGCGTCGGCGGCGGCGAACAGCACGCCGTCGATGCCTTTGCGGAACACTGCGGATTCGAGGACGGCGGCGGTCTCGTCCTGGAACAGCCCGTCAGCCACCTCCAGTACGGTGGCCTCCGCTCCCAGGTCCCGGAGGTGCCCGGTGAGCGACAGGAAGATGGCCTCGAGCTCGGGCGCGGCCACGCGGTACGTGGAGGCATAGCCGGCGTCCGTGAAGTCCACCACCTCCCTCGCCCCGGAGTCCTTCATCAGCCAGGTGTCCCCGCCGGATCCGGTACCCGTGATCTTCGCCGCACCGACCTGCAGGCCGCTGGCCGTCAGCCCGCGGATCAGGTGGGCCGCGGCCGTGGTCTTGCCCGCGTTCATGGACGTGCCCACGACCGCAAGGGTGAAGGGGCGCGTGGCCGAGGACGGCCCGCCGGCGGCGAGCCGCCAGTCGTAGACGTTCATTGCGCGGCCGCTGCGGTCGGCCAGGATTCCGACGGGCTCGATCTCGGTCGGAGACTTGATGCGCGAGTGCTTGCACAGGTGGCGCGACGCGATGCCGCCCGCGGCCACGAGGTGGCAAGGCGACAGGTCGTTGGGGACCACCGACTCGAACTGGTCCGGGGCATAGCGGTCTCCGTAGCAGACGACGATCTCGTCGCCGGGGTACAGGGTCGCCCGCCGCCCCGTGGGCAGCTCCAGGCGCGTGTGCTGGCGGATCCGCGCCACCCGTGCGAGGACGAGGTCACCGGCACGGGGTCTCACCCCCGCCCCCAGCAGAGCCGTGGCCTCGTTCAGGTCGACCCGGCGGGTCGAGTGGGCGCGCCTCGCCCGGGCGATTCGATCCGCTGCCAGGGGCAGCAGCGTGCCCTTGCACGCGGCGTGGGGCGCGGAGTCGATCAGCGTCAGCTCGCGGGGGCTCTTGTACATGTCGTGCACCTCGTCGGTTGATCTGTTTCGTGGGCGACCGATGGCTCCGGCCCGCTCGTCGGCTCAATGGGCGGAGGTCCGTCCCTGGGCATCGCGAGGCCCGGGTCTGTGGAAAAATTATCGAGGCACTCGGCCGGCAGGCCGATCAACGGGGCGTGGCGGCCGGGACAAAGGGAGGAGGAAAGGGGGTGAAAAGGGGGTCAAGCGTCGGCGAACCGTGAACCCGTTCACCACTGGAGCGCCGCCGGCGGCGACCACGGATCGCGCGACCCCTTCACTCGAGTGCGCGAACGCCCTGCCGCCCCCGGTCTAAGCGCTCAGCGTGTAGCCGAAGCCCTTGATGTTCTCGATCCGGGCCGCGTCCGGACTGTGCCGCTTGAGCTTGTTCCTGAGCAGGTGGATGTACTGTTTGACGTCGCTCGCGTTCGCACGGTGGGAGTCGGTCCAGACCCGGGCAAGGATCTCCTCGCTGGAGAACACGCGGCCCGGATCCTGAGCCAGCAGCTTGAGCAGCTCATACTCCTTGGGCGAGAGCGCCACCGCCTCGCGGCCCACCAGCACCTGTTTCGTCCGGTCGTCGATCTCGATCGGCCCCGCTTTCAGGACCAAGCCTTCTCCTGAGGTCTCCAGCCGACGCAGCACGGCGCCGATCCGGGCGTCCAGCTCGCGGATCTCGAACGGCTTTCGCAGGTAGTCGTCCGCTCCCATGGTCAGCCCCTTGACCGCCTCCTCGGTTCCTTCCAGCGCGGTGAGCAGGATCACGGGGATACTGGACTGGCTTCGTACTGCCTCCAGGACCGCCCACCCGTCCAGACGCGGCATGACGACGTCCAGGATCATCAGGTCGGGATCGACCTCGCGAAACCGCTCCAGGCCCTCCACGCCGTCGGCCGCGGTGTAGACCTCGAGGCCCTTGGCCTCGAAATAGGCCTGCAGCAGCTGCAGGATCTCAGGCTCGTCTTCGACGACCAAGACTCTCATCAGGCATCCCTCCCGCGGCCAGGCCTGCCGACACCGCCCTCGGACCGCGCGTCCGGCGATGACTGTGACCGGTGCGCGACGCGCGAGGCGATCCGCTCCAGCTCGTCCAGCAGCGCGTCGAACCGCTCGACGGCGCCCGCATCCTGGGGCGCCCGCGCCAGGTCGGCCAGCGCATCCTCCAGTTGGCGCGCGCCCTCGCTGACCTGGGGGTAGCCGAAGGTGCGCCCGGTCCCCTTGAGCGAGTGCAGCAGCCGTTTCAGGTCGGACGCCCCAGGCGCAGCCCGGCCCCGGTGCCGAACCTCGCTCCAGCCCGCACGCACCGCCTGGACCCGCTCCAGGATCCGGCGCCCGTAAGCGGCGGAGAGCTCGCGAAGCCGCGTTTCGACGGGATCAGTCAAGGCCCTGCCCGCGCCTGCGCCAGATGCGCCGCACCTGCTCGGCAAGCGTCATCGGGTCGAAGGGCTTGGAGACGACCTCGGCGGCGCCGAGCTCGCGGTAACGCTCCAGGTCCCCGGCCTGAACCTTGGCGGTCATGAACACCACCGGGGTCTGGGCTGTCTCGGGCAGCTCGCGCAGCCGCCGCAGCGTCTCGGGCCCGTCCATGCCCGGCATCATGACGTCGAGCAGGATGAGGTCCGGACGGAAGCTCCGCGCCGCCTCCAGGGCGCTGGACCCGGAGGCGCAAAGGCTCACGGTGAACCCTCCAACGGCCTCGAGCGAGAGCTGCACGATCTCGCGGATGTCCGCCTCGTCGTCGACGTAGAGGATGCGGTTCAGCGGTTCCTGCGGCATGTCGGACTCCGTCTACCGGGAGGCCTCAGCCGGCATCCCGCACCAGCCGGTCGGCCGCGGCCGGCTCCCCGTCGCCGGGCGGCCGTTCCCCCCGTCGCAGCTCCGGCAGCTCGAAGTAGAAGCTGCTGCCGGTGCCATGCTGCGCCGTGTAGCCGATGTCACCGTCCAGATGCTCCACGATCAGCTTGCAGATGTGCAGGCCCAGCCCGGTCCCGCCGCGTTGACGGCTGTCCGAGGCATCGGCCTGCGCGAACTTCCTGAACAGGTTGCGGCGGAACGCCTCCGGCACTCCGGGACCGCGGTCTGCCACCGTAACCCTTACGGCGGAATCGCGACGCTCGACGGAGACGGTAACGGCCTCGCCCTCCGGAGAGAACTTCACTGCATTCGACAGGAGGTTCGCCATGACCTGCATCAGCCGGTCCCTGTCTCCGACCACCCAGGCATATCCCACCGGCGCGTCGATCGCGAGGCGAACGCCCATCTGGTCCGCGTAGGCCTGATTCTCCGTAATGGCCGCCTGCACCAGGCCGACCAGGTCGAGCGGCTCAACGCTGAAGCTCATCTTTCCCGCCTCGATCTTCTGGAAGTCGAGGATGTCGTTGATCAGTCGGACCAGCCGCTGGCAGTTGTCGTGGGCTATCTGCACCATGTTGCGTGCCCGGTCCGGGATCTCTCCGGCCACCCCGCCCATCACCAGCCCCAGGGACCCCCGGATGGAGGTCAGCGGCGTGCGCAGCTCGTGGCTCACGGTGGAGATGAACTCGTCTTTCATCCGCTCCGACGCCTTCAGCTCGCTGATGTCCCAGGTGATGCCCACGTAATTGATGACCCGGCCCTGGGCGTCCCGGATGGCCGTGATGTTGAGCCACTGGGGATACACCTCGCCGCTCTTGCGCCGGTTCCAGATCTCCCCCTGCCAGTGTCCTTCGTTCAGCAGCGATTCCCACATCCGCCGGTAGAACGCCTTGTCCTGACGGCCGGACTGCAGGAGCCGGGGCGTCTGACCCAGAGCCTCCTCGGTGCTGTAGCCGGTGATGCTGGTGAAGGCGGGGTTGACCGAAAGTATGACGCCGTCGGGCTCGGTGATGATGATGCCCTCGGTGGTGTTCTCGAACACGCTGGCGGCCTGGCGCAGCCGCTCCTCCGCACGGCGGCGATCTGTGATGTCCCGCATGATCACGACATAGAGGACCCTGGCGCCGAGATGAACGCGGCTCACGGCCAGCTCCATGGGAAAGCGGCTGCCGTCCTTGC
>JASFUT010000167.1:0-7270 GCA_050050175.1 Chromatiales bacterium | reverse complement strand
CCATCGGGTCTGCCCTCGGCGAGGCCGTGGGAGCGGCCGATCGGGCCGCGAGGGCGTCGACTGGACCCCCGCGCTCGCCGCCCGAAGGGCGCCTCCCCCATCGGATCCGCCCGCCCCTTCCTACTTTCTACTTCCTCCTTTCCACTGTCTTCTCTCTGTCCACCTGCCATCCGCCCCTCAGCTGTTAAACTGAAGGCACAGGGCACGGTCGCGCTCCGAGCCCCGAAGACTCCACCCCCATGCTCTACCTCGCCTACGGCTCCAATCTGCACCCTGTCCGACTCGCCGAGCGGGTGCCCTCGGCCCGGCTGGTGCGCACGGTAGTGCTCGACGGCTACCGCCTGGCATTCCACAAGCGCGGCCACGATGACTCGGCCAAGTGCGACCTGGTGCGGACCGGGGACCAGGCCGACCGCGCCTACGGCGCGGTCTACCGCATCGATCCCGTCGAGAAGCCCCTGCTGGACGTCTGCGAGGGGCTCGGCAACGGCTACCGGGATCCCGCCATGGACCTGGCCTGCGAGGGCGGGCCGATCCGCTGCTTCACCTACCTGGCCCAGGCCGGGCACATCGATCGCCGGCTCCGGCCTTTCCACTGGTACAAGCACCTGGTGCTCGCGGGGGCCCGGTACCACGGGCTGCCCGCAAGGTACGTCGAGCGCATCCGGGCGGTGCCGTCCCGCGAGGACCCCGATGCGTCCCGCCGCGGTCTGCACGACGGTCTCCTGGGGCGCCTGGGCCTCTGCGTCCTGTCCTGCTGATGGCCGGGCGGGACCGGTGTGGCTTTGTCCGAGGGCTGCGCTCGGACATGCCGATTCGCGGCTAAACTCCATTGCAGCAGTACAGCTGTCGGGACGCCGCAGGTCGTGGCGACGATCATGGGTCGATTCTGCGTCCGCCGGGGGGCGCCATGCGAAAGTACATCCGCCATCCGTCCGACATCCCGATTCACTACGAGGTGTCCGAGGAAGGGCCCCGGGAGGTGGCGCCGCTGCGAAACGTCGACCACGGCGGGCTGTGCTTTCGCGCGGAAAACCCTATCAAGCCGGGAAGCTCGATCCGCATCTGCTTCCCGATCCGGGACCCGGACATCCAGGCGACCGGAACGGTCGTCTGGTGCCGGCGGGTGAGCGACCAGTTCGACGTGGGCGTGCGCTTCGACGACGAGGCGGCGGAGTTCGCCGTGCGCATGGTCGAGCAGGTCTGCTACATCGAGCACTACCGCAAGGAGGTGCTCGCCCGCGAAGGCCGCCGGATCTCCGGCGAGCAGGCGGCGCTGGAGTGGACCGCGCGCTTCGCCGAGCAATTTCCCCGATAGGCCGCCGGTCGAAGCCGCGCGGGCCGGCAGGCCCTGCGTGCTATCTTTGGACGCGGGCAAAGGGGCGCGACGCAGCGGCCTGCGCCCTGTCCTCCGGCGGCCACCTGCGACTGAGGGTATACCCGGACCCATGCGCCTGTTCAGCCGAACCAAAGAGCTCGAGGGGCGGATCGACGAGCTGCTGGACACCGTCTCCGAGACGGGGCTGGTGTTCCGGGAGGCGGTCAGGACCTATCTCGCCGAGGGGGTCTCCGAGCGCTACGACGATCGCCTGGACCGGGTGACCCGGTTCGAGTCCCGGGGCGACGAGCTGCGCCGGGAGATCGAGCAGTCCATCTACCGGGAGACCCTGATTCCCGACGCCAGACGGGACGTGCTGCAGCTCCTGGAGGCCCTGGACGACATCATCAACAAGTACCAGCAGGTGCTCTGGTACTTCGCCATCGAGACACCCGACATCCCGCAGGACCTGAACACCGATTACCAGGAGCTCACGGACCAGAGCGCCGAGGCGGTGGAGTGCCTGGTGCTCGCGTCCCGGGCCTTCTTCCGGGGGCCCGGAGGGGTCAGCGACCACCTGCACAAGGTGCGGTTCTACGAGTCGGAGGCGGACGAGACGGTGACGCGGCTGCGCCAGCGCATCTTCTCGACCGACCTGCCCCTGCCCAGCAAGATCCACCTGCGGTTCTTCGCCGAGCGCATCGTGTGGATCTCGGATCTGGCCGAGGACGTCGCCGACCAGCTCGTCGTCTATTCAATCAAGCGCTCGGTGTAGCACCGATCGGCCCGGATCGAGCTACAGACACGCAGACCACGCGAATGAGAACGATGGGTGATCGGCAATCCGGGCTCGAATGTTTCCGCTGCCGTGTCGCTCCCTCACCGGCGGGCGCGACGGCGCATCCGCACGCCTGCGCATCGTGCGACCGTGCGGTCAATCATCCGGTCAGTTGGCACCCATGGACGTCGCCATCCTGATCTTCCTCAGCAGCGGCCTGTTCCTGGGCTGGTCCCTGGGCGCCAATGACGCGGCCAACGTATTCGGAACTGCCGTGGGGACGCGCATGGTGCGGTTCACCACGGCCGCACTGGTCTGCGCGGTGTTCGTCGCGCTCGGGGCGGTCTTCAGCGGTGCGGGGGCCGCCCATACCCTGGGGGCGCTGGGCACCGTCAACGCGCTTCCCGGGGCGTTCATGGCCGCCCTCGCGGCGGCGCTGACGGTCTACGGCATGACCCGCGCCGGCCTGCCGGTGTCCACCAGCCAGGCCATCGTGGGCGCGATCATCGGCTGGAACCTGTTCAGCGGCTTTCCGACCGACCTGGGGTCCCTGGGCAGGATCGTCGCCACCTGGGTCGCCTGCCCGGTGCTCGCGGCATTGGTCGCCATCGTACTGTACCGTGCCACCGCGGCGGTGCTGCGCCGCAGCAGGACCCATCTCCTGCGCCTGGACGCCTACACCCGCACGGGGCTGATCCTGGCCGGCGCCTTCGGGGCCTACAGCCTGGGTGCCAACAACATCGCCAACGTCATGGGTGTGTTCCTCGAGTCCAATCCCTTCTCCACCTTCTCCGTGGCCGGCCTGTTCAGCTTCACCGGGGTCCAGCAGCTGTTCCTGCTGGGGGCCCTGGCGGTGGGCGTCGGGGTCTACAGCTACTCCCGGCGGGTGATGATGACCGTGGGGGCGGATATCATGCCGCTGTCGCCCGTCGGCGCCTGGATCGTAGTGGTCGCCCACTCCATCGTGCTCTTCCTGTTCGCCTCCGAGGGGCTCGAGCACCTGCTGGCGACCCAGGGACTGCCCACCATCCCTCTGGTGCCGGTTTCGAGCTCCCAGGCGGTGGTGGGGGCTGTGCTCGGCATCGGGCTGGTAAAGGGAGGGGCGGCGATCCAGTGGCGCCCTCTGCTCAGCATCGCCTCGGGCTGGGTGACCACGCCGGTCATCGCCTGTGCGCTGTGCTTCGTCTCCCTGTTCTTCCTGCAGAACGTGTTCCAGCAGGAGGTCTACCGCGACCAGGCCTACCGGCTCTCGCCAGCCGTTCTCGAGCGGCTCCGCAGCCAGGGGGTGGACACGGCCGATCTGCGGGATCTGGAGGGTGAGCGGGTGCAGGGGGTGCGCGCGTTCCGGCGCCTGCTGGCGCAGCGCGCGGGGCTGGGGCGCACCGCCGAGCGCCGCGTGCTCTCAGTGGCCCGGATCGCCCCCATAGAGCTGGATCCCGCCCGGATCGCGGAGCTGGACGGCCGGTGGCTGTCGGCCGGCCAGCGCCGGGCCGTAGAGGCCCTCTCGGGGCGTCGATTCGAGCACCGCTGGGCTCTGGCGGAGGCCCTTGCGCAGCAGAGCGACGCGTGGAGGCAGCTGCCCGAGACCACCGCGAACAAGCTTCACAACCGGGAGATCCGCCGCCGGCTGGACCATCTCTACCGGCGGCTGGGCAGCGGAGACTGAGCGTTGGCGGCATCCCCTTGGGTTGACCGCCCGGGCTGGGCTAGCCTTGGGGGCAGGGCGGTTAGCCGGAGCGCTCCCATGAATCCTCTGGACACGGTGCGGATAAGCTGTCCCTACTGCGGCGAGCCACTCGATCTCGCGGTGGACTGCTCGGTGCAGCGACAGCGCTACGTCGAGGACTGCCAGGTGTGCTGCAGTCCCATGGATCTGCAGGTGACCGTCGGTGAGGACGGACGGATCGAGGTGGAGGCACGCCGGGAGAACGAGTGACCGGGGCCGTTCCCGCCGCCGGGACGGGAGACCGACATGGGAGTTCGTGCAGAGAGGGCCTACGACACCCGAAAGCGCGCCAAGGGCGCCGATGAGTACCGGGTGCTGGTGGATCGGATCTGGCCCCGCGGCGTCCGCAAGGAAGCGCTCGACATCGACGACTGGGCGAAGGAGCTGGCGCCGTCCACCGACCTGCGGAAGTGGTTCGGCCACGACCCCGGCCGCTGGGGCGAATTCCGCCGCCGCTACCGCCGTGAGCTGGAGGATCACCACGAGCGGCTCGACGCGTTTCGCAAAATTGCCGACAGCAAGGACCTGGTTCTGCTCTTCGGGGCACGGGAGGAGCGTTACAACCAGGCGCGGGTGCTCGAGGAGATGTTGAAGGGGCGTTGACGGGGAAGGATCGGTAGACGGTAGACGGGGGCGGGCAGATCAGATGTGGGAGGCGCCCTCTCGGGCGGCGAGTGCGGGGCCGATCTGGAGATTCGCGGCCTGAACAGCCGCTCCCCCCTCTCCGCTGCCTCGGGATCGGGTGGCCCGAAGCCGTACAGGAGCCGAGACACGGCTGAGGGGGAGGGCCCGACTGGTGTGGGGCGGCGCCTTCCAGGCGGCGAAACGCGTGACTGGGTGAGCAACCGGGGCCGGCGTGGTTCCCCCGTAGGAGCGCTCGCTGAGCGCGAACGGGCCGGCGGCTCGAAGGGCCGCTCCTCTCGGGATCCGAGAGGGCTTGCCTCAGGCGCCGCCGCTGGCGGCGGTCTTGCCGAAGCTCTCGAGCTTCTCGAAGAAGGTGCGGTGGTCGATGTAGTGCGCGCCGTCGCAGGAGAAGGTCATGCCGATCATCCCGTTTACCAGGTTGATCGAGCCGTTGCGCAGGTAGAGCGTCTCGTCCGTGAGGCGCAGGCGCCGGAACTCCCTTTGAACCTCGTCGATCTCCTCGGGACCGATCAGCGGCTTGAGGTGCGCTACGCCACGGTCGGGAAACTGGTCGAGGAAGCCTGGATCGGTCACCTCCTCGCGCACGTAGACCCGGTAGCGGTAGGCGTCGTCGCAGAACCAGCAGGTCAGCTGGCTGGATGAGTAGTGCACCTTGACGTGGAAAGCGCCTTTGTCCACCAGCAGGGCGCGCACGATGCCGTGTATCTCATCGATCCGGCCATCGAAGAGGCTCTCCTGACGGGTCTGTGCGAAGAGAAAGGCACGAACGGACGGATCGCCCTTGATCTGAAGCCACTGATAAGGCATCGAGCACTTCCCTCCAGCCGCAACAGCCCCCCGGGCGGGGTGTTGCTTCCCCGGCAGTATAGACGCCCGCTCGGGTCTGCAAACCGCGCCCGCCTTCGGGTCTTGCCCGCCGCCGAAGGCCGGCTCGCCCCTGCCCGCGCGGGCGTTGTAGAATCCGGGACGCTCCGCCGACCCCCGCCCCTGCACCGACAATCCCGGACGGACCCGAGCCTGTGACAGACCGCTCCTTCTCCCTCCCCGTGACCGACAATGCCGACGCTCGCCTGGCGGGGCGCTGGCTCAAGCTGGGCGTGCTGACCCTGCTGGCCGCTGCCGTCCACTCTGTCCTTTCGCTGTTGATGCGCATCCCCGGCGCGGACACCCGAGTCCCCGCGGCGGAGCTCTTCCGCGCCGCCCAGGTGGTGCAGCTCGACCTGTCGGTGCTGATCTGGCCTCTGGCCTTTGCCGGCGTGCTCTGGAGCCTGAACGCCACACGGGTCCATGCGCTTTGGGACCACAGCGCCCTCCTGCTGGCATCGGCGGGCACCGCCGCGATCGCGGTCTCGCCGTTCCTCGGGGCCGGTGATCCGATCATGACCAGCTACGTGCCCGTGCTCGACGGCCCCCTCTTCTATCTGGCCGGCTGGACCACCATGGCGGGCTTCGGGCTGCTCGTGCTGCGCGCCATGTTCGCCTCGCGCAGCCTGGGAAAGCCGGTCTCCGAGCCTGACGTGCTTCGGGCCGGGATCTACTTCAGCGCCTTCGCCGCGGTGGTGTCCGGCCTCGCCCTGGCCTGGTCGTACTGGGGGCTGCCCCCGACCCTGCCGCCTGGGCTCTACTTCGAGCTCCTGTTCTGGGGCGCGGGGCACGTTCTGGCGCTCACCCGGACCCTGCTCCTGCTGGTGGCCTGGATCTGGCTTTGCCAGGCGGCGGCATTCCGAATCCGGCTCACGGCGCGCGGCGGGGTCAACCTGATGGCAGTGGCCCTGGTGCCGGTGCTGGTGACGCCGTTCATCTACTTCGGTGGCGAGGTGACCTCGGCCTTTCACCGCGAGGCCTTCACGCGGCTGATGCAGTACGGCGGTCTCATGGCATTGCCGCTGGGCGCGGTCACCTTCCTGGCCCTGCTCGCGCGCGGTCCCGCGGCCCCGCGCCAGCGCAGTCTGCGCTCGGCCCTCTACGGCTCGCTGGCGCTGTTCGCCTTCGGCGGGGCCGCGGGATTCCTGGCGGGCGACGGCAGCGGGCTCCTCGCGGCCCACTCCCTGGGGGCCCACGCGGGCGTCGTGCTGGCGCTCATGGGCCTCGCCTACCACCTGCTCCCACGTCTGGGCTTCGGCGAGCCCATGCCCCGCGTCGCCCGTGTCCAGCCCTTCGTCTACGGGGGAGGCCAGCTCCTGCATGTCATCGGGCTGGTCTGGTCCGGCGGATCCGTCGACCTCCAGGGCGGGACCGCCGGAGCCGCGCAGGGGCAGGGCGGTCTGCCCGGGAACCCGGGTCCGGCGCTGACGGGTCTCGGCGAGCTCGCCGCCCTGATCGGCGTGCTGCTGTTCGTGGCGGTCGCCTTCCGAGCCGTCTGGCTGCCGGGGGGCGGCGCCGAGCGGCAGGGGCAATAGTCAGGTAGGCAGTAGACAGTAGACAGGGGAAGGGCGGATCTGTTGGCGGGCGGGCCCGTGGTGGGAGGCGCCTCCAGGCCGAGAATCGGTGGCCTGTCGTTCGAGCGCGAAGGACGCTCGGGCGTCCCCGTCGTGGCAGGCCCGCCCCCCCTACCGGCTCCGGCTTCTTGGCGCCCTCCGCGCCTTGGACGATACTTGGGGCAGCAAGGCAGCGCCGCCGGGAGCGAGCGATGACCGTCCAGCCATACCAGCACCTGCTCGTGGCGATCGACTTCTCGCCCGGCAGCGACGCAGTGATCGAACGCGCGAGGGACCTGTCCCAGCGCTACAAGGCGCGGGTGAGTCTGGTCCACGTGGTCGAGCCGATGCTCATGGAGTATACGGGCGAGCTTGTCCTGCCGGAG
>JASFUT010000166.1:0-7272 GCA_050050175.1 Chromatiales bacterium | reverse complement strand
ACCCCCTATGAGGACCTGACGGTGGACCGCCGGGGCCTGCTGCAGGCGCGCCTGAAGGCGGAGCTGCGGCAGAACACCTACGACGCCGGAAGCGGCAACATCGTCATCAGCCCGGAGCGGGCCCAGGCGATCGGGCAGGTGTCGGATCACTACGTGGCGCTGTTCGGCAACGACCTGGAGATGGAGCCCCTGCGCGAGCAGTACGCCATCGCCAACGGGGCCGTGCCGGACCCGGCCCATCGGGAGGCGCTGACGGCCTTCTTCTTCTGGACCTCCTGGGCGACGGCCACGGAGCGCCCGGGCAGCACAATCACCTACACCAACAACTGGCCGCACGAGCCGCTGATCGGAAACATCCCGGCCGCGCCTACGGTGATCTGGTCGTTCGTCAGCATCATCCTGCTGGTGGGCGGCATCGGCGGCATGGTGTGGTACTACGCCATGTCCCGCAAGGAAGAGGGGCTGCCCACGCCGCCGGCCGAGGACCCCCTGGGCGGTCTCAAGCCCACGCCCTCCATGCGGGCGACCACCAAGTACTTCTTCACGGTCATCGGGCTGTTCCTGGCCCAGATGACTCTGGGGGCGATCACGGCGCACTACGCGGTGGAGGGCCATGAGTTCTACGGCTTCGCGTTGTCGGAGATCCTGCCCTACTCGGTGGCCCGCACCTGGCACACCCAGCTCGGTATCTTCTGGATCGCCACGGCCTGGCTCGCCACAGGGCTCTACATCGCGCCGGCCCTGTCCGGCCACGAGCCCAGGTTCCAGAGGCTCGGCGTGAATCTGCTCTACGGCGCGCTCCTGTTCGTGGTCGTGGGATCGCTGGCGGGCGAGTGGCTGGGCGTCCAGCAGTACTTCGATCTCGACATCAACTTCTGGCTCGGCCACCAGGGCTACGAGTTCGTGGACCTGGGGCGGTTCTGGCAGCTGCTGCTGTTCGCCGGGCTGCTTATCTGGGTGAGCCTCGTGGGCCGCGCGCTGTGGCCGGCCTTCAAGGACCCGACCCAGAGTCGCTCGCTGCTCGCAATCGTGTTCCTTTCCGCCGTGGCCATCGGCGCCTTCTACGGCGCGGGGCTCGCCTGGGGCAAGCACACCCACCTGTCGATGGTGGAGTACTGGCGCTGGTGGGTGGTGCACCTGTGGGTGGAGGGCTTCTTCGAGGTCTTCGCCACCGCCGTGATCGCCCTGCTTTTCGCGCGGCTCGGGCTGGTGCGCCAGACCCTGGCCGGCACTGCGGTGCTCTTCGAGACCCTCATCTTCCTGTCCGGCGGAATCCTGGGCACCCTGCACCACCTGTACTTCGCGGGCACCACAACCTCGGTGATCGCAGTGGGCGCGGTGTTCTCGGCGCTGGAGGTGGTGCCGCTGGCCCTCATCGGCTTCGAGGCCTATCAGACCTACCGGCTGTCCACCCGTCAGACCTGGGTGCGCACCTACCGCTGGCCCATCATGTTCTTCGTGGCAGTGGCCTTCTGGAACCTGGTGGGTGCGGGTCTGCTGGGCTTCCTCATCAACCCCCCGCTGTCCCTGTACTTCGTTCAGGGTCTGAACACCACACCGGCCCACGGCCATGCCGCCCTGTTCGGGGTATACGGCATGCTCGGCATCGGCCTGATGCTGTTCTGCCTGCGGGGGCTGTCGCTGCGCAGCGCCTGGGACGACGGGCTGCTGAGAAAGTCCTACTGGTTCCTCAACGTGGGACTCGGTGCCATGGTCTTCCTGTCGCTGGTCCCGGCCGGCCTCTACCAGGCCTACCACAGCGTCACCACCGGCATGTGGCATGCCCGCTCGGCGGAGGTGATCCATTCTCCGGTGATGGAGACCCTGGTGTGGGCCCGCGTGCCCGGCGACCTGGTGTTCGCCATCGGCGTACTCATCCTGGCCTGGTTCGCCCTCAAGCTGTGGCGCAAGGGTGAGGTATTCCGCGCCCCCGCACCGGCGGCCGACGCCCTCACCGGGCGCTGAGGCCACGCCGCAACGCCAGGGACGGCGATCGATGCCCGGCACTTTGCCGGGCATCGCTGTCATGCTCCGGAGCTCGTCCTGCGGGTGCTCAGTGGCCGGCGGTTCCATCCGGCATGGACATGGAAGCGCCGGCTACGGCCGAGGGCCGGGGGCGCAGACAGGCGCGCCCGGGCGACGCCGTGGGGAACTGCGGCAGCGTTCTCCCGTGCCGCATCGTTGCGACAGGAGGGCCGCCGCGCTCGGGCGACGCCCGGGCCCTTCTCCCCGGCCGCAAGACATCCGCCGTTTCGGCAGACGTCAGACAGTTGGCGCACGGGTGGGTCGCGAATGCCTGCGATAGACTGGGGGCACCTGTTGGAGGAGACGACCGTGCGCCTCACGAGATTCAGCGACTATGCCATGCGGGTGCTCATCTACCTGGCGATGCAGCCCGGGGAGCTGGCCACCATCAGCGAGATCGCCACGGCCTACGGCATATCCAAGAACCACCTCATGAAGGTGGTGAACCTGCTGACCCGGGAGGGCTACATTGAGGCGGTGCGGGGCGGCCATGGCGGAATCCGCCTGCATCGTCCGCCGGAGTCGGTGAACATCGGCGAGGTGGTGCGCCGCACCGAGGACGACCTCAGCCTCGCCGAATGCTTCGGGCCCGACAACCAATGCGTGATCACCCCCACCTGCCGGCTCAAGATCATCCTGAGCCAGGCCCTCGAGGCCTTCCTCGCAGTGCTGGAGGAGCACACCCTCGCCGACATGGTCAGTGACAAGGCCGGGACCCGCACGCTGCTCGGCATCTCCCACTCCCGAAGGGCCGGCTGAGCGTCTGGTCCGTCCATCATTGCCCGCGCGGACCGCCGCCCCTGGCGTCGGTGACATCCCCCGGCAGCGATCCTGGCTCGGGCGCCCGGCGAGGAGTGGCAGCTCGGCCTGGGCCGGCACCCCGCGCACCCTACCCGGCCTCGTCGATGCCGAGCCGCTTGAGCTTGCGCCAGAGCGACACCCGGTCGATGCCGAGGATGGCGGCCGCCCGCGTCCGGTTCCCCCCGGTGCGCTCCAGCACCCAGCCGATGTACTCCGCCTCGCGCTCCTCCAGGGTGGGCAGGCGGCCTTCACGCTCGCGCACCACGTGCACGGCGCGCTCGGCGAGCTCCGGGGGCAGCTGCGCCACGGTGAGCTCGGGCCCGGTCGCCAGCGCCACACCGCGCTCGATCAGGTTCTCCAGCTCCCGGACGTTGCCCGGATAGTCGTACTCGGCGAGCAGGGCCATCGCCTCCGCGTCCACGTCGGCGACCGGACGGTCCATCCGGCGCGCATGCTTCTTCAGGAAGTAGTAGGCGAGCAGGGGAATGTCGTCCCGCCGCTCGGCGAGCGCCGGCGGCCTCAGGGTCACCACGTCCAGGCGATAGTAGAGGTCCTGCCTGAAGCGCCCCGCCGCCACCTCTTCGCGCAGCTCCCGGTTCGTAGCCGCCACGATGCGCACGTCCACCGGGAGGACACGGGTACCGCCCAGGCGCTGGACCTCGCGCTCCTGAATCACCCGCAGCAGCTTCACCTGCATGGCCAGGGACATCTCGCCGATCTCATCCAGGAAGAGAGTCCCGCCGGCCGCGGTCTCGACCAGACCGGCCTTGGCGTCGCCCGCGCCCGTGAACGCCCCCTTCTCGTGGCCGAACAGCTCATTCCCCAGCAGCTCCTCGTGGAAGGCCCCGCAGTTCAGCGCGACGAAGGGGCCGGCACGGCGCCCGCTGTGGGCGTGGACGTATCGGGCGAGCAGCTCCTTGCCCGTGCCCGTCTCGCCCACGATCAGCACGTTGGCATCGGTCGGGGCCACCTGGCGGGCGGTCTCCAGCAGCCGCTGCATGCCGGTGTCCTGGGTGATGATCCGCGGCCCCTCGCCCTCGCCGGCGACCTGGTCGCGCAGCCGGCGATTCTCCCGTCGCAGGCGGGCCAGCTCCAGGGCATTGCGCACCACCTCGCGCACCTCGTCGATCCGGAACGGCTTGGCGACGTAGTGGTAGGCCCCGGCCTTCATGGCGGCGACCGCGGAGTCGAGGGTGGCGTGCGCGGTGATCATCACCACGCTGGCGTCGGGGTCCAGCTCCCGCGCCCGCCGCAGAATGGCCATGCCGTCGACACGCTCCATGCGCAGGTCCGTGACGATCACGTCGTAGGTCTCGCGCTCGAGCGCCTCCAGCCCTCCGGGGCCGCTGGTCCGCGTGCTCACCCGGTAGCCGGCCTTGCGGAAGACGTGGGCGAGGTTCTTCACCGCCACGGGCTCGTCGTCGACGATCAGCAGTCGCCCTTCAGTGCTCAAGGTCGGCCCCTCCGTCGCCGGCCTGGTCCGCGCAGGGCAGCCTGAGCCAGAACCGCGTGCCCCGCCCGGGGGCCGGGCCAGCGGCGATGCAGCCGTCGTGCTCACGCACGATCTCCTGGACGATGTAGAGCCCGAGCCCCATGCCGGCGCGGGGCTCGCGGGTGGTGAAGAAGGGGTCGAATACCCGCGGGAGATGGTCCGGGGAGATGCCCGGCCCGTCGTCCTCCACCAGGATCTGCACGAAGCAGGCGCCCCGGGGAAGGCTGCATCCCGGAGTCCCCAGGACCTCGGCCCCCGCGGGCAGGGGCGGCTCGTCCTCGCCCACCCGGTGCATCCGCGCGCTCAGTCGCACCTGCGTGCCCTCGCCCCCGGCCTGCAGGGCGTTGCGCACCAGGTTGATGAATACCTGCTGCAGCCGCTGGGCATCCGCCCATAGGGTGAGGCCGGGAGGCACATCCACCTGGACCCGGGCCCCGGCTTCCTCCAGGGACCCGTGCAGCAGCACCAGCGTCTTGCCCACCAGTACCTGCAGGTCCACCGGTCTGCGTTTGAAGGGCCCCTGCCGGCCGTAGTCCAGGAGGGTCTGGACGATCCGGCGCGCGCGATCGCTCTCGCCGTCGATCTGCCGTAGCCAGTCCTCGAGCTCCGCGCGCTCGGCGCTGGGCAGCTCCTCGAGAAGAATCTGGCAGGTGGACGAGATGTTGGAGAGGGGGTTGTTGAGCTCGTGCGCCACCCCGGCCACCAGCACGCCCAGCGAGGCCAGCTTCTCGGCCTGAAGGAGGCGCCGCCGGCGAGCCTCGAGCTCCCGGAGCATCCGGTTGAGCGCATCGGCGAAGGCGACGAACTCCTGATCCCGGGAGTCGGGGTCGACGCGGTCGAACCGGCCCTCCGCGATCGGCGTCAGACTGAGCTCCAGCCGGCGCAGCGGCACCACCACCGCCTTGACAAGCCGGCGGCCCACCGTGGCCACGAGCACGACGACGATCAGGATCGTGACCCCGAGCAGCATCTGGGACTCGGACACCGCTTCCGCGAGCGCCTGGCGCTCGCGCCGCGCGAGGCGGTCCGCCGCGGTGGACAACGCATGTCCGCGGGCCCTGAGCTGGTCATCGAGCCCCTGTCCGGAATCCCCGTCCCCCTGCTCCCGGTGGCGTCCCAGCAGGTCCCGGTACACGCGCAGATCCGCCTCCAGGGCGCCGAGCTCGCCGGCATTCGCGACCGCCGAGAGGACGCGCCGCTCGGCGCCCAGCGTGTCGAGAGCCGCCGCCGCCCGGGCATCAGCCGCGCTCAGGGCGTCCAGGTCACCATACAGCAGCAGGTTCTTCTCCTGGCGGCGCGTCTCCAGGATGGCATCCTCCAGCGCGTAGACGGTGGCACCCTCCTCTACCTGGTTCTTGAGGACCAGCAGGTCAACGAGGGCCACACCGCAGAGGACCAGCACGGTGAGCGCCAACGCGGCGTACGCGGCACGGATCTTTCGGCGGAGACTGGGCACGGGGGCGGGCATTTCCCGACGCAACAGAGCGTTGCACTACGCAACAGAATAGCAGAGTCCTGCCCAGTACCGGCTCTCCGGGATCCGAGATCTCAAGAACGTTGCACTATGCAACGTAAGGCACAGATCGGCCAAGAAAAGGAATTGCCTATTTTTTAATAGGTTAGCGAAACTTTCTCATGCGGTATCAAAATTGCATTCCAACATGGGGTACGCCGGAGCCATCATGAGAAAGCTAACCCTCGGCCTGAAGCGCACCCTGAGTGCGCTGGCCGCCCGGGACGCCGTCGACCACCCGAACGGGCCCGACAACCCCGAAGCGGCCGGCCCGTCGCCGAAGAACGCAGCGGAAGCCGCCCGGACCGACGGAAGGGTGGCGCTGGTGAGTGACGGGCGCGCGCGGGGTGCGGCTCTGGACTACGCAGTCGAGGCCTGCCGCCGCCAGGGAGCGAGCCTGGACCTGCTGGTGCAGGGACAGGGCACGCACGGGCTGGAGATCCGCCTTCGCCGGGCCGGCGTGGCCTATCGGCGGATCAGGCTCACCGGCGACCCGGCCCGGCAGATCGCCGAATACGCAAGGAACCACCCCGGTCTCAGCTATATCGTGGGGATCGCCGCAGACGACGCCACCCGCCGTCTGCTCGAAGGCGTGACCCGGCACGGGAGGGGCCGTCTGCCCGTCCCCCTGGTGCTGATCGAAGACCGGCCGACGAGACGCCCGCCGGCGACAGCGGGCCCCTGAGGTACAACCTATGACTTCACGCACACTGAGCGGCAGATGGACCGCCCTGCTCCCCTTCCTGGCCTGGCTCCCGAACGTGGAGCGCAGGGACCTGCGCGCCGACCTGATCGCCGGCCTGACCGGCGCCGTGGTCGTGCTGCCCCAGGGCGTGGCATTCGCGACCATCGCCGGCATGCCGCCCGAGTACGGCCTCTACGCCGGGATGATCCCCGCGGTGATCGCCGCCCTTTTCGGGTCATCGCGCTTCCTGGTCTCCGGGCCCACCACCGCCGCGTCCATCGTGCTCTTCTCGGCCCTCAGCGTCTACGCCGAGCCGGGCACCGCGAGCTACGTGAGCCTGGCGCTCACCCTCACCTTCATGGTGGGTCTGATCGAGATCGCGCTGGGCCTCGCGCGCATGGGGGCGCTGGTGAACTTCATCTCCCACTCGGTGGTGGTGGGCTTCACCGCGGGCGCAGCCATCCTGATCGCCGCCAAGCAGCTGAAGAACTTCTTCGGGGTGACCGTCCCCCGCGGCGGCCATCTCCATGACATCGTCTTCCAGTTCTGGCAGGAGATAACACACGTCAACGGCTACGTGACGGCCGTATCCATAGCCACCCTGGCCACCGGGATCGCCGTGCGGCGCTGGTTTCCGCGAACCCCGTATATGATCGTCGCCATGGTGGTCGGCAGCCTCATCGCCGCCGCGCTCAATGGCTGGTTCGGCCCCGAGACCACCGGGATACTGGCCGTGGGAGCACTTCCGAGGAGCCT
>JASFUT010000165.1:0-7310 GCA_050050175.1 Chromatiales bacterium | reverse complement strand
GTCGATGGGTGAGGGCAGCACCGGCAGGAGTATGGTCTCCACCCGCCTGAGCAGGTCGGCTACCGTCCTGCCGTGGGTGGCCGCGGGGACGTCGTAGATGAGGAAGTCCATGCCCTTGGGGGGGCGGAGGGCCTCTCCGGTCCCGTCCACCCCGTGGATCTCGGGAATCCCGGTGTAGTCCCGTCGGGCGTCCAGCCAGTCCAGGGACGATCGCTGGGGATCGAGGTCCGCAATGGCGACCCGGGCTCCGTCGTCCGCGAACCACGTGGCGACATTGGTGGCCAGGGTGGTCTTGCCACAGCCCCCCTTGGCGTTCATGACCATGATGGTGCGCATGGGCTCCCCCTCGGGCTCGGCACTGCCTAACATTATAGAAATTTTCGCAGACCGCGGCGGATCTGCCCGCGGAGACGATCGACGGGGGCGGGATGGGCAGGCCGAAAGAGCCGGTGACGCAGGCGGTACGCCTGCTGCGCCGGGAGGGCGTCGCGTTCGAGGGCCACCCCTACAGCTACGTCGAGGGCGGGGGCACGAGGCAGTTCGCCCGGGCAAAGGGCGTGGACGAGCACTGCGTGATCAAGACGCTGATCATGGAGGACGAGGCGGGCCGTCCCATGATCGTCCTGATGCACGGCGATTGCGAGGTCTCCACCAAGGCGCTGGCGCGGCAGGTCGGCGCCAAGTCGATCCGCCCCTGCGACCCCGGGACCGCGGACCGGCACTCGGGCTATCAGGTCGGGGGCACTTCGCCCTTCGGCACCCGCCGCCCGATGCCGGTCTACTGCGAGGCGTCGGTGGCCGGGCTCGAGCGCATCTTCATCAACGGCGGCAGACGCGGCTACATCCTGTCCATGGCGGCCGCGGACATGCTCCGTGTGCTGGAGCCCACGCTGGTGTCGGTGGCGACCGACTGAGGCGATCCGCGGGGAGCCGTTCGCGACGGGCGGTGGCGCTGACTCCTGACGTCCCTTATGCCGGGCACCCGTTTGGCGTAGAGTAGACGTGCGGTCCGCGCCACCCGCGCGGGGCGCCGCCAGGCCCCGGGAGCAGTGTTGCAGCCGTCCAATCCGCATCCTTACGAAGCGCTGACCCCGGACGTGATGCTGTCCGCCGTGGAGTCCGTCGGATTCGAGCTCGACGGGCGGATGCTGGCCCTGAACAGCTACGAGAACCGCGTCTATCAGCTCGGCCTTGAGGCGGGCGGCTTCGTGGTCGCCAAATTCTACCGTCCGGAGCGTTGGACGGACGAGGCGATCCTTGAGGAGCATGCCTTCAGCGGCGAGCTGGCGGAGCGGGAGATTCCCGTGGTCGCCCCCCTCGCGGACGACCGGGGCCGCACCCTCCACGAGGATCAGGGGTTCCGTTTCGCGGTCTTTCCCCGGCGGGGCGGCCGCTGGCCGGAGACCGAGGACCCGGAGACCCTGCTGCGGCTCGGGCGCTTCCTGGGCCGCATCCATGCGGTCGGCGCCAGCCGCCCCTTCGCTCATCGTCCTGTCCTTGACACCGCCTTCGGGGAGGGCGCCTACCGCTATCTCCTGGAGCAGGGGTTCCTGCCGGACGAGTACCGGGCGGAGTACCGGGACCTCGGGCGCCTGATCCTCGACCGGGTGCAGGAGGCGCTCACCGCCGCCGAGCCGCTGACCCGGATTCGCCTCCACGGCGACTTCCACCCCGGGAACATCCTCTGGACCGAGGAGGGCGGTGCCCACCTGGTCGACCTCGACGACTGTCGCACGGGCCCTGCCGTGCAGGACCTGTGGATGCTCCTCTCCGGCGAGCGCCACGAGCGTATCGTCCAGCTCGGCGAGCTGCTGGAGGGGTACGGCGAGTTCCGGGACTTTCACCCTCGGGAGCTGCGGCTGATCGAGCCGCTGCGGGCGCTGCGCATCATGCACTACGCGGGGTGGCTCGCCCGGCGTTGGGAGGACCCTGCCTTCCCCCGCGCCTTCCCCTGGTTCGGCACCCCGCGCTACTGGGAGGAGCAGGTCCTCACGCTGCGCCAGCTTCGCCAGACGCTCGAGGCCCCGCCCCTGCAGCTCGGCTGACCCCCGGACCTCCGGATCAGCGGGCAGCCGCCCTGCTCAGGATCATCTCCCGCATCGCGTCGGCCAGCGCGCGGGCGTGCGGGGCCAGATACGCAAAGCGCGGGTTTCGCGCGAAGGCGTCGAAGCAGGCGCCGCATCCGAGCAGGAGCAGACCGTCGCCGAAGGGCGCCAGGTCGAGAGCGGCGAAATCCAGGCCCAGTCTGTCGAAAGCCTCGCGCACCGTCGCGGTCCGGTCCCGCCCGAGGTAGCCGAAGGGGTCGGCGAGGAAGGCCTGCTCCTGCGCCTGCAGACCCGGGCGGCCGGCCATGAAGCGCCGGGGCCGGCGGTGGAGGTCCCAGCGCTCACCGATCAGCAGGTGGCCCGGGAGCAGCCTGGATCCGATCCGGATCATCCGCAGCCGGCGGTAGAGGCCGTCCTCTCCCCAGAAGTCCGGCACCGGGGAGAGGTGGAACGCCCTGCCGTCGAAGGGCAGCATGTCGAGCTTCCACAGGGCGCCCTCGTCCTCGATCCTGACGACCCGGAGGCCGTCGGTCTGTGCGGCCGGGCCGATCGTGAACGGGTAGGGGATCTCGCCCCCGGCGAGCAGGGCCTTCAGGGACTCGAGCGAGGGCGCCTGCAGCCGCACCACCGCGGGAACCTCCAGGCCCGGCGTGCCGCCGAGCAGCCCCGGGAGCGCTTCGCGTGCGCTGTGCTCCACCCGCTCGGGTGGGTTTGCCACGGGCACGCCCTGCTGCGCCGCCTCGGCGCAGACCCCCTGGGCCTGGCGCAGCGCGATGCGCTGGATGTCCGGATTGCACAGGGCGTTGATCACGAGCGCGGGCGGGCTGCCCAGCCGCGGCGGGTCCTGCTCGCGGAAACGCCCGACGTAGAGGGTCTCGATCCGCAGGCGGTCGCCGGCAAGCCCCACGGGCAAGGGACAATTGCCCGCAGCGGAGAACCGAGGGCCGGCCTCCGGGGAGTAGTCCATCGACACCTTGTTGTCGTCTGGAATGCCGTACAGCTTCAAAACCCTGAGCTCATCCATCCCCATGTTCCTTTCGCGGGCGCGCCTTTGGACCCCAATCGCCGCAGGCCCTGGGACGGCGCCGATCAGGCAATGCCCAGCTCCTCCCAGATGGCGTCCACCCGGGACTTGACCTCGTCGGACATCCGGATCGGACGTCCCCACTCCCGGTCGGTTTCGCCACGCCACTTGTTGGTGGCGTCGAACCCGATCTTGCCGCCGAGCCCGGACACCGGGGAGGCGAAGTCCAGGTAGTCGATGGGCGTGCGCTCGACGATGGTGGTGTCTCGGGCCGGGTCCATTCGGGTGGTCATGGCCCATATGACGTCCTTCCAATCGCGGGCGTTCACGTCCTCGTCCACGACGATCACGAGCTTGGTATACATGAACTGGCGCAGAAACGACCAGACGCCGAACATCACCCGCTTGGCGTGGCCGGGATACTGCTTTCGCATGCCCACCACGGCCAGGCGGTATGAACAGCCCTCGGGCGGAAGATAGAAGTCCGTGATCTCGGGGAACTGCTTCTGCAGGATGGGGACGAATACCTCGTTGAGCGCCACCCCCAGGATGGCGGGCTCGTCCGGGGGCCGTCCGGTGTAGGTGCTGTGGTAGATGGGGTCGCGACGCTCTGTGATGCGCTCGATGGTGAAGACCGGGAAGGACTCGACTTCGTTGTAGTAGCCGGTGTGGTCGCCGAAAGGGCCCTCGGGGGCGGTGTCCCCGGCCGCAATCCGGCCCTCGAGCACGATCTCGGCGGAGGCGGGGACCTGCAGGTCGCTCCCGAGGCAGCGGGCGACCTCGGTGCGCGAGCCCCGGAGCAGCCCCGCGAAGGCGTACTCGGAGAGCGTGTCCGGCACCGGCGTGACCGCGCCCAGGATGGTGGCCGGGTCGGCGCCGAGGGCCACTGCCACAGGGAAGGGCTCGCCGGGCCGCGCCCGCTGCCAGTCGCGGAAGTCCAGTGCCCCCCCCCGGTGGGCAAGCCAGCGCATGATGACCCGGTTTCGGCCGATCACCTGCATGCGATAGATGCCGAGGTTCTGCCGGGGTCTGTCCGGTCCGCGCGTGACCACCAGCCCCCAGGTGATCAGCGGGCCGGCGTCCTCCGGCCAGCAGGTCTGAACCGGGATGCGTGCCAGGTCGACCGCTTCGTCCTCCAGCACCTGTTCCTGGCAGGGGGCACGGCGGACCTCCTTGGGCGCCATGTCGAGCACCTTCTTGAAGATCGGCAGCTTCTGCCAGGCGTCCTTCATCCCCCGGGGCGGGTCCGGCTCCTTCAGGAAGGCCAGCAGCCGGCCCACCTCGCGGAGCGCCGCGGTGGACTCCTCGCCCATGCCGAGCGCCACGCGCAGCGGAGTGCCGAACAGGTTGGCCAGCAGCGGCATGCCGGAACCCTTGACATTCTCGAACAGCAGCGCGGGACCGCCGGCCCGCAGGGTGCGGTCGCAGATCTCGGTGATCTCCAGGCGGGGATCGACCTCGACGCGGACCCTCTTGAGCTCCCCCCGGGCCTCGAGCTGTTCGATGAAGTCGCGCAGGTCCGCGTATTTCATGGCCGTTCTCAGATGCGCAAGCCGCCGAAGCGCCTGCGCAGCCGGTAGTCGTAGACGGCGAAGCCACCGGCGAAGCCGATCAGCAGGGCCGCAACCAATGCCAGATAGTGCCAGATGCCCGGATCCGAGGGCCGATGCGAGGCGTGCCCGGGGGCCCCGGAACCGCCCTGGCCCGCGCCGGGCCCCTCACCGGACGCCCCATGCGGGGCAGCCTGCGCCCGCGCATTGGCCCGCTCGATCTCGGCCTTCGCCTCCTCCAGCGCCTGCTCTGCTGCGGCGAGACGGCGCTTGGTCTCGCCGGTCTGCGCCTGGAGCTCGAGGAGCCTGACGCGGGCCGGCTTCTCATCGGTCAGGTATTCGGTCTGCACCCAGCCGGTGCTGTCGTCCCCCAGCCGCACCCGGGTGAAGCCGCCCTCACGCCCGAGGGCCTCCACCGGCGTGCCCGTCTCAAGGAGACGCAGCGGCTCGCCGCCGGCGTCGGGCTCGGCGTAGAGGCCGGCCAGCAGCCTGTCGGTGATATGGGCGCCGACGGCCCCGCCGGCGAGCAGGGTCAGGACGACGGCGATCAGTGCCTGGGCGGATCTCATGGCCGGAGTGCTCGTATCGCCGCAGCGGGGTCGGTCCACGCCGGGCTGCCTTCTTTACGGGGCGCTGCGGGCATCATACAACGCGGGAGAGCGGCGTGCGGGGGGCTGGCGGCCCTCGCCCCCGCCATGGGAGGCTCGTCTGCGTCCCCGGGGTCCTGCTGAGGGATTGCCCCGCCGGGCCCCTCAGGCGGCGATCCCGCTCTGGTGCAGCAGCGGGTCGATCTCCGGCTCGCGCCCACGGAACTCCACGAACAGCTCCATCGCATCCCGCGACCCGCCCTGCTCCAGGATGCTGTGCAGGAAGCGCTGCCCGCTCTCCGGATCGAATACGCCCCGCTCGCGGAACAGCTCGAAGGCGTCCGCCGAGAGCACCTCGGCCCACTTGTAGCTGTAGTAGCCGGCGGCGTAGCCGCCCGCGAAGATATGGGAGAAGCCGTGGGCGAAGCGGTTCCACTCCGGTGGCCGGACCACCGCCACCCGGTCGCGCACGTCCTGCAGGATATCGTAGATACGTCCGCCGCGGGCCGGGTCGTACTCGGCGTGGATGCGAAAGTCGAACAGCGCGAACTCCAGCTGGCGCATCATCTGCATGGCCGACTGAAAGTTCTTCGCCGCCTTCATGCGACGGTAGAGGTCGTCGGGGATCGGCTCGCCGCTCTCGTAGTGACCCGAGATCATGTCGAGCACCTCCCGCTCCCAGCAGAAGTTCTCCAGGAACTGGGAAGGGAGCTCCACGGCGTCCCAGGCCACGCCGTTGATCCCCGCGACGGGCGGATGGTCGATGCGGGTGAGCATGTGGTGCAGCCCGTGACCGAACTCGTGGAACAGGGTCTCCACCTCGTCGTGGGTGAAAAGCGCGGGCTTGTCCCCCACGGGGGGGGTGAAGTTGCAGGTCAGGAAGGCGACCGGCGTCTGGTCCACCTCGTCGGTGAAGAACCGGGTCACGCAGTCGTCCATCCAGGCACCGCCGCGCTTGCGGGGTCGGGCGTAGAGGTCGAAGTAGAACTCGGCCCGCAGGTGGCCTTCGGCGTCGCGGACCTCGTAGAAGCGTACGTCCGGGTGCCAGGCGTCCACCTCGGGGACTTGCGTGATCCGCACGCCGAACAGACGCTCGGCCAGGGCGAACAGGCCGGGGATGACCCGGGTCTCGGGCAGGTAGGGCTTGACCTCCTCCTGGGAGATCCTGAACCGGTGCTGGCGCAGCTTCTCCGAGTAGTAGCCGATGTCCCAGGCCTCCAGCTCCTCGACCCCGTGATGCTCGCGCGCGAAGGCACGCAGCTCCGCCAGCTCCAGGCGGGCCTGGGGCAGTGAGCGCTCCGCCAGGTCGGTCAGGAAGCCCGTGACCTCGGCGGGAGAGCGCGCCATCTTGGTCGCCAGGGAGCGCTCCGCGTAGCTCGCGAAGCCCAGCAGTCGGGCGAGCTCGTGGCGCAGCGCCAGTATCCGTTCCATGGTCTGTCCGTTGTCCCATTGGCCGGCGTGCGGCCCCCGGTCGGAGGCGCGCGTCGCGTAGGCCTCGTACATCTCCCGGCGCAGGTCCCGGTTGTCGGCGTAGGTCATGACCGGAACGTAGGAGGGAAACTCCAGGGTGAGCATCCAGCCCGTCTCGCCCCGTTGCTCGGCCGTGTGGCGCGCCAGGTCCCTGGCCGACTCGGGCAGTCCGGCCAGATCGGACTCGTCGGTCACCAGGCGGCTCCAGGCATTCGTGGCGTCGAGCACGTTCTCCTCGAACCGGCTGGTCAGGGTGGAGAGCTCCTCGCTGATCGCCTTGAACCGGGCCTTCTCCTCCGCGGGAAGGTCAACGCCCGAGAGGTGGAAGTCGCGCAGCGCGTTCTCCAGGAGCTTGCGCTGGGCCCGGTCGAGGGGCTCGTCGCCCTCGGCCACGGCCTTGTAGGCGCGATAAAGGGCCTCGTTGTGGCCCATGTCCGTGGCGTACTGGCTGAGCTTGGGCAGACAGGCGTTGTAGGCCTTGCGCAGCGCTTCGCTGTTCACCACCGAGTTCATGTGGCTAACCGGCGCCCATGCCCGGTCGAGGCGGTCGTCCAGCACTTCCAGGGGCTCGACGAGATTCTTCCAGGTGTAGGGTGCTCCGCGCTCCAGGCGCTCTTCCACGGCGGTGCGGCTG
>JASFUT010000164.1:0-7320 GCA_050050175.1 Chromatiales bacterium | reverse complement strand
TGCCGGGCCGATGTGACAACCACATCAGCCGGTTGCTACTCCCGGCTATCCCGGTCGACAGTGTTTTCGTCGGTCATTTCAGCCGCTCCGTGGCCTGAGGCACTTTGTCCCTGCGAGACCTATATTCCACGGCGCTTCTGGGTTTAGGTAGACAGCCCATTGCATCATCTTTTACCAGCGAATCTCCTTCACATTGCTACTGGCGGTTTGATTGCCACGACGAGGCAACTTGCCGTTGTTTAGCGTGATGCGGCATATTCGCTCTTGTTTTTGGAGGTCTATATGAGTCAGGCCAAAACTGGTGACAACGTCAAGATTCACTACAAGGGTACCCTCGACGACGGTTCCCAGTTCGACAGCTCGGAAGGCCGTGAGCCTCTGGCTTTCACTCTCGGTGCGGGCCAGGTGATCCCGGGCTTCGACGATGCAGTGAGCGGCATGACCGTCCAGAGGACCAGGGTCAAGAGGACCTGGGTCCCCCCTTGCAGGGAAGCGACGCAGGACAGAATCCATCCTAGGATCGACCCTTCTTCCGGAGCCGAGAGGTCGAGATGGAGCGGTTCTCCATGAGCAAGATTCGAGAGGTACTGCGACTGCGGTTCGAGTCCGGGCTGTCGGGCCGACAGATCGCCGGGACCCTGCAGCTGGCGCGCAGCGCCGTGGGTGAGTATGCGCGGCGCTTCGCCGCCGCGGGGCTCGGCTGGCCGCTGCCGGTCTCGCTGAGCGACAGTGGATCTGTCATAGAGCCATATCGTGTAACTGACTTGTCTCGCGCTGAAACGGATAACCGCAATAGTCTGATAACATGTTGATTGAGTCATTCTTTGCAATCTGGCATCAAGTTGACAGAATCCTCGCGGCTGCTGTCGGCGCAAGAGCGGAGCCTTTCGGACATGCTGAATCACATACCGGGCCGACGCCTGACAGTGCTGTCCGTGATTCTGTCATGGTCCGCCGTGCTGTTTGCCGACACCATTGCCAACAACATATCGCGGCATTACCCAGAATATCCCTCGGCCCACATTGAGGCCAGGGGCGAAAAGGCGATGGTTACGCGCGGGGAATACCTGGTGAAACTCGGTGACTGCATGGCATGTCACACCGATACGGCGAACGGGGGAGCGCCCTTCGCCGGCGGCTTGCGCATTGACACCCCTTTCGGTGCGCTGTTCGTGCCGAATATCACGCCAGACAGGGACACCGGTATCGGCAGCTGGACCGGAGAGGAATTCATCACCGCCATGAGGCAGGGGATCAGTCCGACAGGAAGCTATTATTATCCGGTCTTTCCTTACAACTATTTCAATCGCATGAGCCGCGAGGACGTGTTGGCGATCAAGGCCTATCTGGACCGCATACCTGCCGTGAAGAGTCCGGACAAGCCAGCGCAAATGAGATGGCCGTTCAACTACCGGTGGCTGCAGGTTGGCTGGCGGCTGCTGTATTTCTATTTCGACGAGGGTCGGTACCGCCCCGACCCGGAGAAGTCCGAGCGCTGGAACCGGGGTGCGTTCATCGTCGAAGGCCCGGGACACTGCGCCCTGTGTCATACCGAGCTAAATATGCTGGGAGTCCCGAAAAGCAGGTATTATCTTGCAGGCGCGTTTGTCCAGGACTATTACGCACCGAGCATCAATTCCCATGGACTGCAATACCTGCCACTCAACACTGTGGCAGATATCTTCCTTCATGATGCAAAGCCCACCGGGGGACAGCTGCTGGGTCCCATGAGCGATGTCGAACACAACAGCCTGAGGTATCTTCGTGAGGAAGACATGCGCGCCATCGCCGAGTATCTGAAATCGGTGAAGAGTGAATCACCTCCGGTGGAAGGTCTGCAGACGCCGCTGCAGAGGGATGCCGGGCGCAGGCTGTACGAGAGCAGCTGCGCTGCGTGTCATAACACCGGCATCGCCGGTGCGCCGCAGGTGAGCAGAAAGAAGATTCGCCGGATCCTGCGTGATCAGGGGCGCGACCACCTTTACCAAGTCGCCATCAAGGGCGAGGGGCCCATGCCACCCAAAGGCGGCTGCAATATCTGTTCGGATGCACGCGTTGAGGCGGCGGTGGATTACATGCTCGGTCCTGGATCCGGAAACAACGCCCTTCCGCATTGAGCCCGATTAGCGCGGAGGAAAGCTCCAGGAATAGGGTCAGGTCTTGCTTCTTGCTTGCGCGGATTCCTCAGCTATGGTTAGGGCATGGCCAGGCCGCTGAGACTCGAGTTCCCGGGAGCGAACCACCCACCCGTCTCGAGTGGTCCGCCTGTGGCGGCGCGTCGGAGCGGAAGGGAGTCGGTGACGGGCGTGCAGAGGGCAGATGAAGCGTACACAGAGAGGCCCGTAGGCCACAGGGGACCCGCTCGAGTCGACGGCCATCCGGCGGGGGGCTCGGGCGCCTCTGAGCCGGGGCCTGGGGGGCGATCGGAGATGGCGTTCAGCGAACTGGAGAAGAAGAGATGCCTGCGGGCCTTGTCGGCTTTCATGCAGAAGCGGCGGCCCCCGCCGCGTTTGCGTAAGGAGCTGGACCTGGGGTTCAGGATGGAAGGCCAGAGCGTGGAGATCTTCGAGATCCGGCCGTTCTGGCGTGAGCCGGAGAAGACGATCGAGGGGGCTGTGGCGAAGGCCACCTATGTCAGGACGCAGGGGATCTGGAAAGTGTACTGGCAGCGGGCGGATCTGAAATGGCACCGCTACGATCCGCATCCGGAGGCCTCGACGATCGAAGAGGTCCTGGACATCGTGGACGCGGATGAGTATTGCTGCTTCTTCGGATGAGCGCCCCGTCGGCGCCGGAGCGGGATGGCTGGTGTCGGTGCTCCTGCGCCCCGGGCGGACCGGCGGGAGGGCCGGGGCCGGGCGGTTCCTTGCGTGGCGGACCGGACGGCTGGTGGGCGGGCGCCTGCGAGGGGACGACATGGGGATGAGGCCGATCGCGATTGCGGCACTGTGCCTGGCGGCAGGCGGGGCCGGGGCCGAGCAGCTGTTCAGGCTGAGCCTGGACGAGGTCGGCTCGGTCAGTCCGCACATCGAGGCCGATGCGGACGTGAGGGCGGAGGGCGCGGGCTCGGTGCGGATCACGACAGGGTGGCCGGCCACGGTATCCCTCGGCGGGATCGGCGGCCTGGATGTCGAGGACGCCAGGCTCGTGTACTCCGCCAAGGTCAGGACCGAGCTGGAGGGCGCTGCGTTCCTCGAGATGTGGGTCGAGGTCGACGGTGGACGGTACTTCTCGAAGGGCGTGAACGATACGGTCGGCGGTACGACGGACTGGACGACCATCGAAGCCCCGTTTCTTCTCGGGAAGGGGCAGCGCCCGGAGAAGGTTACGCTGAACCTGGTGATCAACGGCGCCGGCACCGTCTGGATCGACGACATCGTCCTGTCGAGGGAGCCTGCGCAGCGGCGCGGGCAGTGATCGGGCAAGGGATGGGTGCGACGGCCTTCTCGCTCGTGAAGAGAGTGTGCGTCGCTGCGGTTCTGTCCTGCTGGCAGGCGCCGCCCGTGGGTGCCGACTGCGGGGGACCGTTCGAAGAGACGTTCGAAACGAGGATACTGACGTGCAGACCGGTGGTGCCGGAAAGCGATGCGCGCCTGCTCGAGCGTGTCGCGAGGCTGCCGGCAGGGTTGAGGGCCGAGGTGCTGGGACAATACAGGGGATTGGAGCTGGGGACGGAAGGGGGGCGTCTGTTCGTTCCTGGAGCGTCGGGGGTGAGCTGCGCGGACGTCGTGACGGGGGGCCGGTCGAGAATCACCGTCGGCTTCGCGTGCTGCGACGGCGATCCCAATCCGCCCTGCTACCTGGGCTACCGGGAATACGTAAAGGCTGTGGGCGGGTAGGGCGGACGGCCGCGGGCCGGAGGTCTGTCGACGCAGCAGGCAGTGTTCTCCGGCCCGGGCATGGACATCGGAACGGGGAGGACCGACATGCGGCCGTTGCTTGTTCATGGGGTTATCCTCGCCGTTCTTGCAGGGATCGGCGTTTTGGTCCTGGCGGTCGAGGGACTGTCCACGCGAGACGCGGGGTGGGTGATCGGCAGATTCACTCTGGCCAGGCTCTATTGGCTGGCCCTTTCAGGGTATGCGTTGGCCTCGACCTTTATCGTGTTGTCGGTGGCATTCGTCCAGAGGGTCCGTGAAAGGCCTTTCAGCGGGAAGGCGGTCATCCTGAGCCACGCTGTTCCGGTAGGGTTGGTCTGGATTCTCGTCAGTCTCGGTTTTCACGACCTGGTGCAGGACGTCTTCAGGAACGCGGGCGAGCGGTCCGGGCGTGATCGGCACGGGATGCCGGGCGGCCGACCGGGAACGCAAAGGGCTCCGGTTTCCAGTGCGCCCCCGCAGATAGGCCGGCAGTACGGCTCGTCGGGTGAGGTCGTCGGAACGGGTCGGCAGAACAGCGAATGAAGGACGTTCGCCAAGGGAATGATCTGCAATAATTGGGGCAGGCCACGGCCCCCAGGCGGCCTGGACAAAAAAGACGGCCCTCAAGACGTCGGCGGTCTTCGATCGAGCGGGACACAAGACGCACGGACCTGAATTGGCAGCGACACCGGGCAGCCCGCTGCCGGTCCCGACAGGCCCGTGCAGGCCGCGCCCGGAAAGGCTTTTTCGACAGGCGTCAGGCGTTGCAAGCGTCAAGCACATCAGGACATCAGGGAGGAGTAAGGATGAAGATGTTGTCGAACACCCCACCCCCGAGAGACTCCAGGGAGCTCTCGAAGCATTTCTCCGACACCTATTTCGCATTGCGCTCGGGTCTTGCGTTGCTCGCGTTCGCCATGCCGTTCGTCTTGTATCTGTACGGAAGATTCCGGCACGGCCTGGACTTGCAGCCATCGATGAGCGCCTACTTCTGGGCGGCCGGAAATGGCCAGTGCGCCACTTTCCCCATGCGCACGATCTTTGTGGGGTTCCTCTTCGCAATAGGCGTCGGCCTGTACGTGTACAAAGGGCTTACACCCCTTGAGAATACCGTGCTCAACGCGGCAGCTATCTGCGCTGCACTGGTCGCGATCTACCAGGAAGGCCTTTCCATAGCCGAGGCTGCCGATGATCAGCGGGTGGCGCAGCTCTTTGAAAGTTGCCCGGCGGTCAAAGAGTGGGCCGCGTTGCCTTCGATGCCCATCCACTACACGGCCGCCGTTGTTCTGTTCGTGCTTCTGGCGATCGTCGCCTGGTCCTGTGCAGACAAGAGCCTCGAGTATCTGCCGGTCGGTCACGACCCGGAAAAGTTCCGGCGCGCCTACAGGGGTATTGCGATTGCGATGCTCCTGTTTCCCATTTCGGGGCTTGTCCTTTCATTCCTGTTCGGTGCTGCATCCGGCAAGGTGTTCTTCATCGAGGCAGCCGGCATCCTGACGTTCGGAGCCTACTGGGCCGTCAAGAGCCGTGAGCTTTCGCTTTCTCGGTTGGAAGAAGACCCTGTAGAGGCGCTCAAGCACGCGGCACAGCGGCAGGGCGACCGAGTGTCGCGATGACGCGCGGCACCACTCGACCACCAGGGCATGTATGATCCCGGACAGGCTGTGCAGGCGGATGGCACCTGGCCGCTGTCAGGAGACGGGCGCGGTTCGGCGCTCGACGCATCACCCCGCCGCGCAATCTGAGCGTCCGGCAGCCAACAGCGCGCAGGAGTGAGATGAAACTGCTCATCTTCGGATCAACGGGAAGCATCGGCCGTCAGCTGGTCGGGCAAGCGCTCGAGCAAGGGCATGAAGTCACCGCCTTTGCGCGCGACCCCGCGAAGCTGGACATCAGGCATGCTCACTTGAGCGTGGTGCAGGGCGACGCGATGGAGCGGACGTCGGTCGACAGGGCAGTGCAAGGCCAGGACGCGGTGCTCTGCTCGCTCGGTGCAGGCGCCAAGGGCGGGGTTCGGGCAGGGGGGACGAAGACTATCATTCGCGCGATGGAGAACGCGGGCGTCCGACGCTTCGTCTGTCAGTCAACCCTAGGCGTCGGAGACAGCTGGAACAATCTCAGCTTCTTCTGGAAGTACGTCATGTTCAAGGGTCTGCTGCGTCAGGCGTATGCGGATCACGTGGCTCAGGAGGCGTATGTTAAGCAAAGCGATCTGGACTGGACGATTGTACGTCCCGCAGCCTTCACGGATGGGAGCCGCACGGGCGAATATCGCCACGGCTTTCCCGGTACGGACAGATCGACGAAGCTCGAGATCTCCCGCGCCGATGTCGCTGACTTCATGCTGCGGCAGTTGACGGACGATCGGTATCTCCACGGGACGCCCGGCCTGTCGTATTGAGGCTGCGGGCCTTTCGGGCGTGCGCGGCCGGGGGAGGTGCGGCGGCTGTGAGCAGCTGCCCTCCGCTTCCAGGCCATCGGTGAGGACGAGGTTATGCGCCTCGTTCCGGAGGACAGTTCCATCCATGCGTTGTGCAGGCATTGTGGTTCTCGCGCTGTCGGCATGCCTTGTCGGGGGATGCAGCAACCTCCGGGGGGCCAAGCTGCTGACCCCGGAGGCTTTTGGGCTGGTCCCTGTCGACGAGCGCATCTATATCGAGGCCGGCGCGGACGAGAAGGCGCGAGCGGAGCTTCGTGATGCGATGACGAGGGCGGAAAGCGCAGTTCGCGCCGCCTATGGCGGCGTGCAGTCGCATCCGATTGTCCACGGGTGTATTACCGAAGGCTGCTACGAATCCTTCGGAGGCATGGGCTCGAGGGCGAAGGTGTACGGTGACCGCATCCTGCTCTCGCCGCGTGGGCTCAGCTGGCATTTTCTCGCCCACGAATGGTCCCACGACGAAATCCGCTCCCGACTGACCTTCGGGGCATGGTGGGGCCTGCCGCGGTGGTTCGACGAAGGTCTTGCGGTCGCGGTCAGCGAGGCGCCGGAGCATTCGGAGGCTCACTGGGAGTTCCTCGTCGCCTCCGACGTCCCGAGACCCTCGCGTTCGGAGCTGCATTCCTACAGGACACTGAGGCAATGGCTCGATGCTGTTCACCGCTACGGAGAGACGGCAAACGCGGAACGTAGGGCAAAAGGGGAGCCCGAGGTGCGTCCGGTATATGCCGCCGCGGGACACGAAGTGCGGCCCTGGTTTGCCGAAGCCGGCAGGCAAGGACTTCTCGGGTTGATCAAGCGCCTGAATGAAGGCGATGATTTCGAGGACGCTTACCCGATGGCCGCCACGGCGGCAGAGGGGGGCGTCCCTCAAGCGGAAGCGCCGCTCGCTGCGCACCCCTCGCCCTGAACGTCGAAGGTGTCGAAGACCTCCTGAAGCGGCAAACCTGGGAGCAGCCGGTTCCGCCACGGGTACCCCGGCGGTGGGCCGCTGCGCGGTCGCTGGGCTTCCCGGCCGAC
>JASFUT010000163.1:0-7344 GCA_050050175.1 Chromatiales bacterium | reverse complement strand
CTCGAGATTCGCGAGCAGTTCGGCGACGAGCGACGCACCGAGATCCTCACCGACCGGCTCGACCTCACGCTGGAGGACCTGATCACCGAGGAGGACGTGGTGGTCACCCTGTCCCACGCCGGATATGCCAAGGCGCAGCCGCTCACCGTCTACCAGGCCCAGCGGCGCGGCGGCAAGGGCAAGGCGGCGGCGGCGACCCGGGAAGACGACTTCATCGACAAGCTGTTCGTGGCCAATACCCACGACACCCTGCTGTGCTTCTCGAGTCACGGCAAGGTGTACTGGCTCAAGGTCTACCAGCTTCCCCAGGCCGGTCGCGCGGCGCGGGGCCGCCCGATGGTCAACCTGCTGCCCCTGGAGCAGGGCGAGCGCATCAACGCCGTGCTTCCGGTCAGGGACTTCCCGGCGGATCAGTACGTGTTCATGGCCACCAGCTCGGGTATCGTCAAGAAGACGCCCCTGGAGGCCTTCTCCCGCCCCCGCGCCTCCGGGATCATCGCGGTGGACCTGCGCGAGGACGACTGGCTGATCGGCGTGGCGATCACCGACGGCGAGCAGGACATCATGCTGTTCACCGACGCCGGCAAGGCAGTGCGGTTCAACGAGGCCCGTGTGCGCCCGATGGGCCGCACCGCCTGCGGCGTGCGCGGCATACGCATGACGGAGGGAGGAAAGGTCATCTCGCTGATCGTGGCGGACCGGGGGTGCGTGCTCACGGCGACGGAGAAGGGTTACGGAAAGCGCAGCCGGGTCGATGACTACCCGGTCCACGGGCGCGGCGGCATGGGCGTGATATCCATTCAAACCAGTGAGCGCAACGGCGCCGTGGTGGGCGCGGTGCTGGTGGACGACGACGACGAGATCATGCTTATCACCAACCGTGGCGTTCTGGTGCGCACGCGGGTGGCTGACGTCTCGGTGATGAGCCGAAACACCCAGGGGGTGAAGCTCATCAGCCTGGGCGGTGAGGAGAGGCTGGCCGGGGTGGACCGCATCGAGGCGCTGGAGGACGACTCCGGGGAGACCGTTCCTCCGCCGGAGGCCTGACCCGGGTCCCATGACCGCATCGAGGGTGCCGTCGCGGGGATTGCCCCTAGGCCCGGTTCTTTCGCGAGATTTCAGAAGGTGAGCTGACTATGGCACGCGTGTACAACTTCAGCGCCGGTCCGGCCGCGTTGCCCGCCGAGGTCCTCGAGCAGGCCCGGCAGGAGATGCTCGAATGGAACGGGGCCGGCATGTCGGTCATGGAGATGAGCCACAGGGGCAAGGCGTTCATGTCCATCGCCGAGCGCGCCGAGGCGGATCTGCGTGATCTGCTGGACGTGCCCGACGGCTACAAGGTGCTGTTCCTGCAGGGCGGGGCGTCGAGCCAGTTCGCCATGGTCCCGATGAACCTGACCCGCGAGAAGCCGCAGGCGGATTACCTCAATACGGGCTCCTGGTCGAAGAAGGCGATCGCCGAGGCACGGCGTTTCTGCTCCGTCAACCTGGCGGGCTCCACCGAGGGGTCGCGGTTCACCACCGTGCCGAGGGAGGACGAGCTCGACCTCGGCAGCGAGGCGGCTTACGTGCACTACACGCCCAACGAGACCATCCAGGGCGTGGAGTTCCCCTATGTGCCGCAGACCGGAGGCGTGCCTCTGGTGGCCGACATGTCGTCGACCATCCTGTCGCGGCCGGTGGACGTCGCGCGCTACGGCATCATCTATGCCGGCGCCCAGAAGAACATCGGGCCGGCCGGGCTCACCGTGGTGATCATCCGGGAGGACCTGATCGGCGAGCCGATGGAAGGCACCCCCGTGATGCTGAGCTACGCGACCCATGCCGAGGCGGGGTCGATGTACAACACCCCGCCCACCTATGCCTGGTACCTGGCAGGTCTCGTCTTCCAGTGGCTCAAGGCCCGGGGCGGGCTCGCGGCCATGGGTGAGATCAACGAGCGCAAGGCCCGGATGCTGTACGACGCCATCGACGGGTCCCCGTTCTACTCCAATCCCGTGGACCCCCCCTGCCGTTCCTGGATGAATGTGCCCTTCGTACTGGACGACCCCGATCTGGATGCCACCTTCCTGAAGGAGGCCTCGGAGGCCGGGCTCGAGACGCTGAAGGGACACCGCTCGGTGGGCGGTATGCGCGCCAGCATCTACAACGCCATGCCCGAGGAGGGGGTGCGCGCCCTGGTCGGGTTCATGGCCGACTTCGAGCGCCGCCACGGCTGAGCGGCCGGTGACCCGACCGGGCTGAGCCGCGCATCTCCCTCCGTTTCTACCTTCTACTTTCTACTTGCTTCCTATGTTCAAGATCCTCACCCTGAACAACATCTCCGTGGCCGGGCTGGACCGGCTGCCCCGGGAGCATTACGAGATCGCCTCCGAGATGTCCCACCCGGACGCGGTGCTGGTGCGCTCCTTCAACATGCACAACATGGAGGTGCCGCCCAGTGTGCGGGCCGTCGGGAGGGCCGGAGCCGGGGTGAACAACATCCCGGTGTCCGACATGACGCGTCGCGGGGTGCCGGTGTTCAATGCCCCCGGCGCCAACGCGAACGCGGTCAAGGAGCTGGTGCTGGCCGGCATGCTGCTCGCCGCGCGCAATATCGGTCCCGCCTGGCGCTTCGCCACGGGTCTGGAAGGCAGCGACGACGCCATCCACAAGGCCGTGGAGGCCGGAAAGAAGCAGTTCGTGGGCTTCGAGCTGCCGGGCCGGAC
This sequence comes from Chromatiales bacterium, assembly GCA_050050175.1. Taxonomy (GTDB): domain Bacteria; phylum Pseudomonadota; class Gammaproteobacteria; order Chromatiales; family Chromatiaceae; genus CAVQCX01. Next base: position 4,636 of record JASFUT010000163.1, on the reverse strand, counting down.
CCTCGGCGTGGTCGGTCTCGGCGCCATCGGCGTTCAGGTGGCCAATGCGGCGCGGGCGCTGGGCATGAACGTGGTGGGCTACGATCCCACTATCACGGTCCACCGCGCCTGGCAGCTCGCCTCGGACGTGCGCCAGGCGCTGAGCATCGACGATCTGCTCTCGCGATCAGACTTCGTCACCTTCCACGTGCCCCTCACCGACCATACCAGGAAGATGGTGGACGCCGAGCGGCTCAAGCTCATGAGAAAGGGCGGGGTGCTTCTGAACTTCGCGCGCAGCGGTATCATCGACGACGAGGCGGCGGTCCAGGCGCTCGAGGAGGGCAGGCTCTACGCTTACGTCTGCGACTTCCCGAGCAACCTCCTCAAGGATCATCCCAAGGTGATCACGCTGCCGCACCTTGGGGCCTCCACCAAGGAGGCCGAAGACAACTGCGCGGTAATGGTGGCCGAGGAGGTAAGCGACTACCTCGAGAACGGCAACGTCACCAACGCGGTGAACTTCCCGGAGATCGCTCTGCCGCGCAACGGCGGGTACCGGATCGCGGTGGTGAACAGCAACGTGCCGAACATGGTCGGGCAGATATCGACGGATCTGGGGCGGGCGGGCCTGAACATCATCGACATGCTGAACAAGTCAAGGGACCAGATCGCCGTCACCCTGCTGGACGTCGACAGGATGCCCGGCGAGGGCATTCTGGCCGATATCGCGGCCATCGACGGAGTGCTGTCCGTGCGCTGCCTGGGCTGCGAATCGGGGTGAGCGCTCGGCGCGGCCACCGGAGATGACCGCGTGGTTCCGGGATCGCTGTTCCGGCCCGGACCAATGCTCGTGGTGAGCTCGGAGCAATGAACGACGACGCCAAGCTGAAGCGGATCCGCGAGCGTATCGACGCCGTAGACGACGAGATGCAGCGCCTGATCAACGAGCGGGCCTCCCTGGCTCAGGAGGTGGCACACATCAAGCTGCAGGAGGACCCGGACACCGATTTCTACCGCCCCGAGCGCGAGGCGGAGATCCTGCGCCGCATCAAGGACCAGAATCCCGGACCCCTGGATGCCGAGGAGATGGCCCGCCTGTTCCGCGAGATCATGTCCGCCTGTCTCGCCCTGGAGCAGCCTCTGAACATCGGCTTCCTCGGGCCCGAGGGCACCTTCACCCAGGCGGCGGCCCTCAAGCACTTCGGCCACTCGGTCCACACCCAGCCTTTCGGTGCGATACCCGACGTGTTTCGCGAGGTGGAGTCCGGGCACTGCGAGTACGGGGTGGTGCCGGTGGAGAACTCCACCGAGGGCGTTGTGAGTCACACCCTGGACATGTTCCTCAGCTCGCCGCTGTGCATCTGCGGGGAGGTCATGCTGCGGGTCAACCACAACCTCATGGCCCCGGGCGGTGACCTGGGGGCGGTGCGCACCGTCTACTCCCACCAGCAGTCCTTCGCGCAGTGCCGGGGCTGGCTGGACCGCCACCTCCCGCAGGCCGAGCGGGTTCCGGTGGGCAGCAACGCCGAGGCGGCCCGGCGGGCCAGGGGTGCAGCCGGCGCAGCCGCGATCGCCGGGGAGACCGCGGCGGAGATCTACGGCCTGTCCATTCTGGTGCGAAACATCGAGGACGAGCCCGGCAACACCACCCGCTTCCTGGTTGTCGGGAAGCAGCGCGTGGCGCCCAGCGGTTGCGACAAGACCAGCCTCCTGCTGGCGGCCCGCAACGAGGCCGGCAGTCTCTACCGCCTCCTCTCGCCGCTCGCTGACCACGGCATCAGCATGACGAGGATCGAGTCGCGCCCCTCTCGGCGGGGCATATGGGAGTACGTGTTCTTCGTCGACGTGGAGGGCCACCGGGACGATGCGCACGTGACCAGGGCCCTGGATGCGCTCCGCGCCGAGGCGACGGTCTACAAGGTCCTCGGCTCCTATCCGCGCGCGGTGCTCTGACTCGCGCCGGTCCGCTCCCCGCGCAGCCCGGCTCCGGGGCGATCCCCGCGAGCCCTGCCGACGGGCCCGCGCTCTGATAAAATACGTCGCCCTGCGCACGGCCCGGCCTGCGGAGGCCCGCCACCCGGACTGAGCTTGTCGAATCCATGCCGCTGAACAGCATCGAAGAGATCGTCGAGGACCTGCGCCAGGGGAAGATGGTCATCGTCATGGACGATGAGGACCGGGAGAACGAGGGCGATCTGCTCCTGGCGGCGGACAAGGTGACGCCCCAGGCGATCAACTTCATGGCCAAGTACGGGCGAGGCCTGATCTGCCTTACGCTGACACGCGAGCGCTGCCAGCAGCTGCGCCTCCCGCTGATGGTGAGCGCGGACAACATGCTGGACGCCACCAACTTCACGGTCTCCATCGAAGCGGCGCAGGGGGTCACCACCGGGATATCGGCCGCGGACCGCGCCACCACGATCCAGGCGGCGGTGCGGCCCGACGCCATGCCGGGCGACCTGATTCAACCCGGGCACATCTTTCCCCTGATGGCCCAGCCGGGGGGTGTACTGGTGCGGGCCGGTCACACCGAGGCGGGCTGCGACCTGGCCCGGCTTGCTGGAGCCGCCCCGGCGGCAGTCATCGTGGAGATCCTCAACGAGGACGGGACCATGGCGCGGCGGCCGGACCTGGAGCGCTTCGCCGCCGAGCACGGCCTCAAGATCGGCACCATCGCGGAGCTGATCCACTACCGGGTGCGCAACGAGAAGACGGTGGAGCGGCTGAACGAATGCCTGCTGCCCACCGAGTTCGGCGAGTTCCGGCTGGTGGCCTATCAGGACTGCGTGGACAACGAGGTCCATCTGGCGCTGACCATGGGCGAGATGCGTCCGGAGGAGCCCACCCTGGTCCGCGTCCACGTGCAGAACAGCCTGTGCGACCTGTTCGGGACGGCGCGCACCGACTGCGGCATGCCCCTGCGCTCCGCTCTGCAGCGCATCGCCCGGGAAGGGAAGGGCGCCGTGGTGATCCTGCGCAACCACGATTCGGCCCGGGAGATCGTGCAGCGCATCCGGGACTATCGGCTCCATGACGCCGAGGACGAGGTGCCCGAGCGGCGGCAGGACTCGGTCCGGGTGCTCCGGACCTACGGCGCCGGGGCCCAGATCCTCTCGGACCTGGGCGTTCGGCGCATGAGGGTGCTGAGCGCGCCCAAGAGCCTGCACGGCCTGTCGGGCTTCGGGATGGAGGTGGTGGAGTACGTGTCCGGCGAGCCGGAGGTCTGAGGGCCGCGCCCGCCACTGTCTTCGGTTAGAATCGGACCCCCACAGGCCTTCAGAACCGTTACGGAAGATCGAACATGGCGATCAACGAAATCGAGGGGCAGCTGACGGTACAGGACGCGCGCTTCTGTCTGGTGGTATCGCGGTTCAACGCGTTCGTGGTGGAGAGCCTGCTCCGGGGGGCGATCGACACGCTCAGACGCCACGGCGCCTCCGAGGACGATCTGACCATCGTGCGCGTCCCCGGTGCCTTCGAGATGCCGTTGGCGCTGGAGCGCGTGGCCGGGGCGGGCGGCTACGACGCCATCATCGCCCTCGGCGCGGTGATCCGGGGCGGGACGCCGCACTTCGAGTACGTGGCGGGCGAGTGCGTCAAGGGGATGGCCCAGGTCATGATGACCCACCGCGTCCCCGTCGCCTTCGGGGTGCTCACGGTCGATACGATCGAGCAGGCCATCGAGCGTGCCGGAACCAAGGCCGGCAACAAGGGGGTGGAGGCGGCGCTCTCGGCCGTCGAGATGGTCAATCTCCTGAGGCAGCTCGCCTGAATGATTCGCCGCATGGGCGCACCGATTCGCATGTAGGGCGACAGCCGCCCGCGAGGGGGATCGCTGCGTACAGATGGCCGGAGCCCGAATGTCCGATGACTCAGCCTTCGCTCGGCGTCTTCCGTGTCCCGGCGGCTGCCTTGCAGTTCATCGGAGCGGGTGGCCCGTCGCGCAATTGCCTTCGCGCGGCAGGGTTGCGCCCGCTTGAATCGGCGCTTGCCAGCCCTGCGCTTGCGGGCCTCGCCGCGCTTCCCGTCCAGACTCGCTGACAGACAGGCTGATTGTGGGACAGGACACTCGAGGCCGGATTAGCCGCAAGCGCACCCTGGCCCGGCGCGCCGCCGTCCAGGGCCTCTATCAGTGGCAGGTCTCCGGCCTGGACCTCAGGGACGTGGAGTCGCTCCTGCTCGGCGATTCGGATCTCCTCGACGAGCTCGGCGCCGACCTGCGCGACATGGACATCGCGTATTTCCGTGAGCTGCTGCGCGGCGTGGCCGGGCGGGCATCCGAGCTCGATGCGGCGCTCGGACCCTTTATGGACCGGCCGATGGCCGGCGTGGACCCGGTGGAGAAGGCGATTCTGCGGATCGGGGCCTTCGAGCTGGTGCAGCGCCCGGAGATTCCCTACCGGGTGGTGATCAACGAGGCGGTGGACCTGGCCAAGACCTTCGGCGCCGAGCAGGGCCACCGCTTCGTCAACGGCGTGCTGGACCGCCTCGCCGCGCAGGCGCGGGCGGTGGAGCGGCGCCGCTAGGGCCAGCCCTTGATCCCCGGGGGATGCATGGCGCTTTCAGAGTTTTCCCTCATCGAGCGTTATTTCGCCGCCAACACGGCGCAGCGGGCCGACGTGGTGCTGGGTGTGGGCGACGACTGTGCCGTGGT
>JASFUT010000162.1:0-7347 GCA_050050175.1 Chromatiales bacterium | reverse complement strand
CTCGCCCCCGGGCCGTGCCGGAGACGCGGCTGAACCTGAAGCTCATCGGCGTGCTGGCCACCGGCACCTCGACCGGTATGGCGATCATCTCCGACAGTCGCGGAGAGGAGAAGGTCTATCGCGTCGGCAGCCGGCTCCCCGGAGGCGCGGTGCTGCGCGAGGTGATGGCCGACCGGGTCATGCTCGAGGGAGCTTCCGGCCTGGAGGCGTTGAAGCTGTTCCAGCCCGAGAGCTCCGATGCGGAGCTCATCTCGTTCTCCGACGCCACCGCCTCCGGCGGCGGCGTCCCGCGCTCGTTCCCCAATGCGCCGTCGTCGCTGGCGGCAGCCAGGTCCGCCCTCTCGGGTCTGCGCGCCGGACGCGCCCGCGGCGGTGATCCGGGACCGGGCGGGCAGGGCGCCGGGGGCGGTTTCGCCGCGGGTGGATACAATGTCCTGCCCGGAGGCTCCGCCGCAAGCACTTCCGCGGTGGCAATGGAGCGGGGGACGGAGGGGGGTCTGAGCGGCTTTGCCGACGGGGCCCGGGACGGTCTGGACACCTCCGACCTCGGGCAGCTTCGCGATGAGCTGGTGCGCAACCCGTCGCAGCTGGCGGGTCTCGTCAGCGCCCGGGAGGTGAGGCGCGACGGCGCCGTCGTGGGCTATGCCCTCGACTTCCAGGTCGACGATCCGGCGATCGCCCAGCTGGGCCTTCAGAGCGGCGACGTGGTCACCGAGGTCAACGGTATCCAGCTCGACGGACCGACCCAGGGGCTGCGGGCACTCAACGCGCTGTCCCAGGCCAGCCAGATCAGCGCCACCGTCGAGCGCGGCGGCGAGGTCGTCCAGGTCTCCTACAACCTGCAGTAGCCGCCTTCGGTCCGGTCAGCCCCGGCGGTAGAGATTTGCGATCAGCATTGAAGTGACCATACCGATTTTCGTGAACCCGGCCCGACGTGGCGGCAGGGCCGCCTGCGTGCCCGATTCGTCAAAAGGATCGTCCATGACCCGACCGCTGCAACTGTTCGTGCTGCTCGTGCTCCTCGTACTGCCGCTGGCCAGAGCGGGCGCGGAAGACGAGCTTGCCAGTCTCAACCTGCGCGACGTGGACATCCGCGTGCTCATCGACACGGTCTCCGAGGCGACCGGGCGCAACTTCCTGGTCGATCCCCGGGTCAAAGCCAAGGTGACGCTGGTTTCGTCCAAGCCCATGCACAAGGACGAGCTCTACGAGGTCTTCCTGTCCATCCTCCAGCTGCACGGCTTTGCCGCGGTGACGGCCGGGAAGATCGTCAAGATCGTTCCGGACGCCAACGCGAAGCAGGAGGCGGTTCCCACGGTGAACGGCGGTCGGAAGACGGAGGCCGGCGACCAGCTCGTGACGCGGGTGATGGAGGTCAAGCACGTGGCCGCGGCCCAGCTGGTGCCCATCCTGCGCCCCCTGATCCCGCAACAGGGCCACCTGGCGGCCTATCCGGCGACCAACGTTCTGATCATTTCCGACCGCGCCGCCAACATCAGACGTATCGCCGACATCGTGGAGCGTATCGACCGCGCGGAGAGCGAAGAGATCGAGGTGATCCGCCTCGAGCATGCCTCGGCGGCGGAGCTGGTTCGGGTGATCAATGCGCTGCAGCAGCAGAACCAGCAGGCCCGTCAGGCGCCCGGCGGCGCCGTGATCACCGCCGACGAGCGCACCAACAGCATCCTGCTCGCGGGCGACACCAGCTCGAGGCTGCGGCTGCGCGGGCTGATCGCCCACCTGGATACGCCGCTGGAGACCGGCGGCAACACCCAGGTGATCTTCCTCAAGTACGCCAAGGCCGAGGATATGGCGTCCATTCTGCAGGGCACGGTGGAGAACCGGCCCGAAGGCCAGCAGGCGACGCCCGGCCGGCCGGAGGTGGACATCCAGGCGGACGAGGTGAACAACGCGCTGGTGATCACGGCGCCGACCGACATTCTCCGCGATCTGCGCTCCGTGATCCGCCAGCTCGACATCCGCCGTGCCCAGGTGCTGGTGGAGGCGGTGATCGCGGAGGTGTCCACGGACAGGACGCGGGAGCTCGGGGTGCAACATTTCTTCGACGGCCGTAAGGGCGACCAGAAAGGCCCGGTCTCGGTCAGCAATTTCGGCAGCGGTGGCACCTCCCTGCTCTCGCTCATCGACGAGCCGACGTCGTTCGGCCAGGGGCTGGGGGTCGCGGTGGGCGATCTTACGGAGGGGGTCACGAACTGGCTGGTGTTCGTCAAGGCGCTCGCCGGGGATGCCGCCACCAATATCCTCTCGACCCCGAGCATCCTCACCATGGACAACCAGGAGGCGGAGATCGTCGTTGGCCAGAACGTACCTTTCGTCACCGGCCAGTTCACCAGCACCGGCAGCGGCGACGGCGTCACCAACCCCTTTCAGACCATCGAGCGCCAGGACGTGGGCCTGACGCTGACCGTCACTCCCCAGCTGAACGAGGGCAGCAGCATTCAGCTCGAGATCTCCCAGGAGGTATCGAGCATCGCCGCGGCGAGTGTCTCCGCATCGGACCTGGTGACCAACAAGCGCTCCATCAAGACCACGGTCAACGTGGAGGACGGCCAGGTCGTGGTGCTCGGCGGGCTGATCGACGACCAGTTCAAGGACTCCGAGCAGAAGGTCCCCCTGCTGGGAGACGTGCCCGTTCTCGGGCATCTGTTCCGGTTCACCACCACGTCCAAGGTCAAGCAGAACCTGATGGTGTTCATCCACCCCTCGATCGTGCGCGATGCCCGCACGGCCGAGTACTTCTCAGGCCAGAAGTACAGCTACCTCCGCACCCGCCAGCTGGACGCGGAGATCCGCAAGCGCGGACTGCTCAGGGACGACGCCGCCCGTCTTCCCGAGCGCGTCGAGGACCTCAGGGACCTGGTCCGCCCGCCGCCGCGGGGCGAGCCGCTGATCGTACCCGAGACGGATGCGCGATAGGTACCGCACCGACCCATGACCGAGACAGCCGAGACAACCCAGGAACCGGGCATCCCCCACAGGCCCAGCTACGGCTTCGCCAAGCGCCACGGCGTGCTGCTCACCGAGGTGGGCGCGGACGCGGCCGTGGTCCTGGTCCGCCCCGACGCGCGTCCCTCGGCGGTCGCAGAGCTGCGCCGGCTGGTGCGCCGCCCGCTGCGTCTGGAGGCGGTGGACAACCACCGCTTCGACCAGCTCCTGGCCGCCCAGTACGACCGCAGCGGCGAGGGCACCGAGTCGATGATCGCCGACATGGAGGACGAGCTGGATCTCAGCCGTATCGCCGACTCCCTGCCCGAGCCCGAGGACCTTTTGGAGTCCGAGGACGACGCCCCCATCATCCGACTGATCAACGCCATACTCTCCCAGGCGGTCAAGGAGAACGCCTCCGACGTCCACGTCGAGCCCTTCGAGGACCGCTTGACCGTGCGTCTGCGGGTGGACGGCGCCATGCGCGAGATCCTCGAGCCGCCGCGCAGCCTGGCCGGCCTGATCGTGTCGCGCATCAAGGTGATGGCGCGCCTGGACATCGCCGAGAAGCGCCTGCCCCAGGACGGGCGCATCTCTCTGCGGGTCGGCGGGCGCCCCGTGGACGTGCGCGTGTCCACCCTGCCGTCGGGTCACGGCGAGCGGGTGGTGCTGCGCCTTCTCGACAAGCAGGCCGGACGGCTGGACCTGGGCCACCTGGGGATGGACCCCGAGACCCACGCGCGCATCAAGGGCCTGATCAACCGACCCCACGGGATCATTCTGGTCACCGGCCCGACGGGCTCCGGCAAGACCACGACCCTGTATGCAGTGCTCGGCGAGATCAACGACCGCAGCCGCAACATCCTGACGGTGGAGGACCCGGTCGAGTACTTCATCGACGGCATAGGCCAGACCCAGGTCAACACCAAGGTGGACATGAGCTTCGCCCGGGGCCTTCGGGCGATCCTGCGCCAGGACCCGGACGTGGTGATGGTCGGGGAGATCCGCGACCTGGAGACCGCCGAGATCGCCGTGCAGGCCGGCCTGACCGGCCACCTCGTGTTCTCCACACTGCACACCAACACCGCCGTGGGTGCGGTCACGCGCCTGCGCGACATGGGGGTCGAGCCGTTCCTTCTCTCCTCCACGCTTCTGGCGGTTCTGGCCCAGCGCCTGGTCCGGCTGCTCTGCCAGCACTGCAAGGAGCCGTACGAGCTGACGGCCTACGACCGCCAGCTTCTGGGGATCGGCGACGCCGAGGCGGGCACGGTGTTTCGCCCGGTGGGCTGCCCCGCGTGCCGGGGAACGGGCTATCAGGGCCGCAGCGGCATCTACGAGCTGCTCGTCGTCGACGCGGCGATGCGGCAGCAGATACACGACGGCGCGAGCGAGGCGGGGATCGAGGAGCACGCCCGCAGGGCCACGCCGTCCATCCGAGACGACGGCCTGAGGCGCATCCTCGCCGGCCACACCTCCATCGAAGAGGTGCTGCGCGTCACCCGGACCGCCTAGGGCACCCGGCCTGCATGGCTGCGTTCGAATACTCCGCGCTGACCGCGAGGGGCCGCCGCGAGAAGGGCGTCATGGAGGGCGACACCGCCCGGCAGGTCCGCCAGCTCTTGCGCGAGCAGGGACTGAGCCCTCTCGACGTCCAGGAGGTGACCCGCAAGCCCGAGCGGCGCGCCGGGGTCAAGCGCTTCAACCGCGTGAGCTCCGCCGACCTGGCCCTGCTCACCCGACATCTGGCCACCCTCCTGCGCTCGGGTGCCCCCCTGGAGGAGGCCCTGGCGAACGTGGCGCGTCAGAGCCGCAAGAACGGCGTCAAGAGCGTCGTGCTCGGGGTGCGCTCGCGCGTGATGGAGGGCCACAGCCTGGCCAGCGGCCTGGCGGATTTTCCCGGGGCCTTCCCCGAGCTCTACCGGGCGACCGTGGACGCGGGAGAGGAGTCGGGCCACCTCGACCGGGTGCTGGACCGCCTGGCGGACTACACCGAGGCCCGGCAGGTGATGCGCCAGAGGGTCTCCACCGCCCTGTTCTATCCCGTGCTCCTGACCCTGATGGCGGTCCTGGTGCTCGTCGGCCTGCTCGGCTACGTCGTGCCCCAGGTGGTGCAGGTGTTCGACAATCTGGGCCAGCAGCTCCCCTGGCTGACGCGGGCGCTGATTGCGGTCAGCGAGGCGGTCCAGGCGTACGGTCTCTGGGCACTGGCGGCGATCGTGGGGGCGACGGTGCTGGTGCGCCGGCTCCTGCGTCGGGAGCGTCTGCGCTACCGGGCCCACCGCCTCCTGCTGAGGGTGCCGGTGATCGGGCGCCTCGCCACCGGGCTCAACAGCGCGCGGTTCTCCCGAACGCTGAGCATCCTGGCGGCCAGCGGCGTGCCCATACTCCAGGCCCTGCAGATCGCCTCCCGGGTCATTCCCAACCTGCCCATGCGCGGGGCGGTCGAGGCGGTGGCCCACAAGGTTCGGGAAGGCAGCCTGATCCATCGGGCCCTGGAGCAGACCGGCTACTTTCCCCCGATGACCGTGTATCTGATCGCGAACGGGGAGGCCAGTGGTCAGCTCCAGGAGATGCTCGAGCGGGCCGCGGTCCAGCAGGAGCGCGAGACCGACATGACCATCGGTACCGCCCTGGCCCTGTTCGAGCCGATCCTGATCTTGACCATGGGTGGCGTGGTACTCATCATTGTGCTCGCCATACTTTTGCCGATTTTCGAGCTGAATCAGCTGGTTTCGTGAAATTCACTGTCCCGTGCAGGATTGCGGGCGACACTCACCGGAAACAGGAGAGCAAGGTGTCCACAGCCATGCGACCGAGCCGCCGTTCGACCGTTCAGGCCGGCTTCACCCTGATCGAGATCCTCGTCGTGGTGGTGATCCTCGGGATCCTCGCCGCGGCGATCGTCCCCCAGATCATGGACAAGCCGGAGCAGGCACGGGTCGCCAAGGCGAAGACCGACATCCGGGCCCTGGAGACGGCGCTGGATCTCTACCGCCTGGACAACTTCAGGTACCCGACCACCGACCAGGGACTGGAGGCGCTGGTGGAGAAGCCCGCGGGCACACCCGAGCCCAAGAACTGGAAGGAAGGGGGCTATGTGAAGACCCTGAATGCCGACCCCTGGGGCAACGAGTACCTCTACCTCTCTCCCGGGTCCAAGGGGGAGATCGACGTCTACTCCCTGGGGCCCGACGGTGTGGTCAGCGACGACGACATCGGCAACTGGGCGCTGAACTGATCCCCCCGGCATGACCCTGCCGCCCCGCCCGCAGCAAGGCCGGGGCTTCACCCTGCTGGAGCTCCTGGTCGTGATCGTCATCGTCGGCGTGCTGATCGGCGGTGTGGCCCTGACGATGGTCGACCATGGTGCGCAGCGCCTGGACCGGGAGAGCCGGCGCTTCGCGGCGCTGCTGCAGACCGCCCGGGACGAGGCCATACTGCAGGCGCGCAGCCGGGCGCTGGGTCTGTGGCTCCATGGCTACCAGTTCTACGTCCGAAACCTGGGTGCGGTGAAGACCGAGCCCACCGACGATGATGAGAAGGATGCATCGGAAGAGACCGATCGATGGACCCCGGTTTCCGAGGATCGGACCTTCCGGCCGCGAGAGCTGGGCGAGGGCATCCGCCTGGACCTCTACCTCGACGGCATCCGCTCCGGCCTCGAGGCGGTTCCCCCCGATAAGCCTCAGATCTTTCTGCTGTCCAGCGGCGAGGTCACGCCGTTCCAGCTCGTGCTGTCCGACCCCGAGGGCCGAAAGCGCGAGCTCGAGGTCGATCCCCTGGGTCGGCTCAGCTGGCCGGAGGAAGGCAGTGAGTGAGGCCCGCGGCTTCACGCTCCTCGAGGTGCTGATCGCCATGGCCGTGGTGGCGATCGCCCTGGCCGCCGCGGTACGCATCGGCAGCACCGCCTCGGTCAACGCCGGCCGCCTGGAGGGCAAGACCTTTGCCCATTGGGTCGCGATGAACCGGATGGAGGAGCTCCGCGCCGAGGGCGGATGGCCGGGCACGGGGACCCGCTCGGGCACGGAGGAGCAGGGCGACCGGATCTGGGAATGGACCCGGCGGGTGGAGAGCACCGCGGACGCCGACGTCCGGCGGGTGGAGATCGAGGTCGCGCGCGACGACGAGCCCGACAAGGTCCTCGCCGTGCTCACCGGATACCTGGGCCGTCCCCCGGCCCGGCCCGGGCTGCGCTGAGCCCATGCACCACATGGATCGCCGAGCTGCCGGATTCACGCTGCTGGAGCTGCTGGTGGCGCTGGCCATCTTCGCGCTGGTGGCGGTCACCGCCTACGGCGGGCTGGCCGCGGTCCTCGAAAGCGAGGCGGCCCTGGACGAGCATTCCCGCGGCCTCGGGGAGCTGCCCCACGCCATGAAGATCAAACACACCCATATAAAGAA
>JASFUT010000161.1:0-7370 GCA_050050175.1 Chromatiales bacterium | reverse complement strand
CTCCAGCACGCGCAGGCGTTCGACCCACTCCCGGGCGGCCTCGCAGCCGGTCTCTCCATCGTTCCCGCTCTCGATGTCCTGGCGCCGCACCGCCCAGACCACCTCCGCCCGGGTGCAGGTATCGGGCCCGCCCAGGGCAACCTCGCGGATGCCCGGGGCCTGCAGATGTGTGACGTGACGCTCCCAGACGTCCAGGTAGGCCACGAAGGCGCCCTGGATATCCTCGATGCGCAGCTCCGTGGCAGGATCATGGTTCTCCACGAGGATGCCGTCGACGTAATAGTGACCGACCCCCAAGGTGAAGCGCCCGTTGCCCTGCGGCGCCAGTCCGAAGCCCGCCTCACCGCCGCGGGGACCGCCGTAGGGGCCGATCAGGTCGCCCACCAGGGTGCGCAGGTAGTGCAGCAGGATGGCCGACTGCTCATTGAAGTCCGCGTCGAGCTGCACCCTGCCCTGCTGCATCAGGACGCGGCTGAAGTGGCGCAGCGGGTCGAAGGTCACGCGGGTGAAATCGCCTTTCATGTTTCCTCTCTCCCCAGGTCAATTCTCGAACAGGACGCCAGCATCCATCCCTGCGGGTGCGTACTCGTCGAGCCGGGCTCGCAGGTTGGCCTCGCGCTGCGGGTTGTACAGGTCGTGGAAGGCGCCCATCTCGCTCTCATCGTGCGCGCCACGCTTGATCTCCCCGGCGCAGAGGCTGGAGAGCTGGGCATAGTCCGGACGGCCGTAGCGGTCGCTGGCGAAGCGCGGATGTACCCGGGTGCGCTCGCGCTTGCGGGCGGCAGCGATCTCAGCTTCCAGGGCCTCCTGCGGCGACAGGTCCGGATCGCCCGCGGCAGCCGCCTCGCGCAGCCCGGCCTCGATGCGCTGCTCCGCCAGGTCCGGCTGGCAGCGGTAGCGCTTCGGTGTGCGGCAGCCGGCGGGCACATAGCAGAAGCGCATGCAGCCGAGCTGGCGGCGCGCGGCGCAGACGCAGTCGGTGAAGATGCTGTCCTCGGCCAGCTCGAAGGCGTGCACCTGCACCTGGCCGAAGACGGTGGTGCGGCGGATAGTCAGCACCGCGTGGGCGACCGGGCGGCCCGGGCCGCCGAGGGCCTCGCCCGTCTCGCTGGTGGCGTCGAGGATGCTGTCTGCGATGTCCACGGGCATGGGGTCGCTGCGCACCTGGTCCTGGCTGATCTGGATGGAGCCGACGATGCTGTGGTGGATGCGCAGGCCCATGCGGACGTTGAATACCTCCAGGCTGGGCTCGGCGGGCCGCCGGGGCGCGCAGTCCTGGACCAGGGACCAGCCGGGTACCAGGGTGCAGTGGCGGATCTCCACCAGCCCCGGGCAGGGCGCGTCTTGGGCCTCCTCCGGATTGCCGCGGACGGCCACCGAGCGCCCGGTGATCAGCAGGCCGTCGAGGGTGGCGCGGCTGCCGGCGGAGAGCGCGATCCGCAGGGCGTCCGGCATGTCCGTCTGCCAGTCGAGGAGGCGCAGCACCGGCCGGGCACCGGCGGCGGCGCGCACCTGCAGGCTCTCGAAGGGCCCGAGCTCGAAGGCCAGCTGCTCGACGTAGACGCCGCTGTCGGTGATCTCGATGACTCCGTTGCGCCGCGCCGCCGGGTCCGCGTCCCAGGCGGAGCGGACGTGCTCCCAGGCATCGCCGATGTGGCGCACCTCCTCGCCCTCGCCCACCCGCACGAGGACATGCTCACCAGGCTGGGACAGGAGCCGGCGGTACTCGCCCCCGCCCGTGTCGGCGCTGAAGCCGTAGCGGTAGGCGACCCGCACCCCCTGCTTGGGCAGCTGCTTGGTGGGGAACACCAGGCGGCCCAGGACCGGGTCGACGGCGACCTGGTTCGGCCCCGGGCGGTAGCTCCAGTCGCACAGGTCCGCCGGGACCACCGCCCGCGCGGGGATGGGACGGCCGTCCTCGTAGCCGCCCCAGCCGGGCACCCAGATAGCGATGCTGCGCCCCTCGCCGTAGTAGCGCTCCTTGCCACTCTCGAAGGCCCAGCGGCGGATGGGTACGGGCAGGTTCATCTCACCCGCGATGGCGGTGGGGTCCCCCTGGGATTCCGGCTCGGTGAAGAGCTGGCTGTCGTGGCCCAGGACGCTGAACGTGTAGCTATGGGGGCCGTATTCCTCCACGCAGGCGGCCGGGGTGCGCGTGACGCTGTAGGGGCGCAGCCGCCACACGTGCAGGGCCACGCTCGGGATGTTGTACCGGCCTGGCGTGTGCCGGGACTCGATGCGGCGCACGTCCACCGTGTGAGCCAGGGAGCCGAAGGGGCCGTCGATCCGCGCCAGGCGGTCGTTGTCGCGCAGCTCCGTGGTCGTCCCCCGGTCCAGGTGCAGGTGATCGAGGTGCTGGGCCCAGCCCGACAGGGTGTAGAGCTCCACCGCCCGTGCCGGCCAGTCGGCAACGTCCCGGGCCAACAGCTCCAGCAGCGCCAAGGTGCCCTTGCGGCGCCGGTTGCGGATGGTGTTGGCCACGTCCCGGCGCGGGGCGATGATTCGATTGCGCGCGCGCCCCGCCTCGGTCTTCACCTCCCCGGGCGCGCCGGCCTCGTGCACCGGCTGCCAGCCGACCAGGTCACCGATGTAGGGCACGACCCAGTCGTCGCAGGTCTCGATGAACCAGTTGTCGTAGAGTCCCTCGATATCGGTCTCGATCAGGCTCACTTGCTCGGCGATGACCTGCAGCAGCGCGCGCAGCGGGCCGCCGCGCTCCTCGTCGCGGGCGCGGTGCACGGCCGGGAGCAGGCGGAAGAGTCGGTCGATGGCTGAGTCGTTCATGGGTGGTCCCCGCTCCTAGGCGTTGCGCGTTGCCGTTACCCGGCCGGATCCCGCACCTGATTCAGCACGAGGGTGTCCGGCACCTCCGATGTCAGATAGGCCACCTGCGCCGGGCGCATGGCCCCGGCGTCGAAGCCGGCACGACTCACCCGGATGCGCTGCGGCGGCAGCGCCGTCGCGCCGCTTCCGGCGATGAAGGCTCCGGCCTCCTGGGCGAGCTCCTGCGGGGTCAGGGGGCGGCGCACCGGCTTGCCGTCGGCGCCCGTGTCCGTCTTCTTCTCCGGAAGGCCGCCCAGGGTGTCCAGGTCCACCCAGGCGACACCCTCCACCGCCTGGATGGCGGCGACGACCTCGCTCGCGGCCAGGTCCTGTCCGAGGCGGCGGCGCGCGAAGCTGAAGGTGTCGAGCAGCTCGGCGCGGATCGCCTCGGCGACCTTCTCCCACAGGTAGCCCGGGTGAATGCGGACCCGCGCCCCGATCACCAGAAGAAGGGCCTCGCCCACCTGCACCGCCACGGCCCGGTTGGGCTCGCCGAGGTCGTGCAGAGCCTGGCGCAGGTTGCGGTAGAGGTCGGAGCCCTCGTCGATGGGGATGTCTCCCGCCCCTGCGATGGTCACGTGCACCCACTCCCGGCGGCCGTCGGTAATGGTGGCGGAGACTGCCTTGCCGATGCCGGCGAAGGTGCGCGCGAAGTCCGCGTAGTCGGGTACCGAGACCAGGCGGTCGAGCGCCGTGACCGTGCGGGGCGCGTTCTCCCGGGCCGTGTCCCGGTCCTCCCGGTCGCTGCCCCCGGAGGTGCGCAGGGGGTTGACCACGGCCTTCACCCCCAGGGGCCGGGCCGCCAGCTGGCTGATTTGCCGGGCACCCAGATTGCCCGCGCTGCCGATGCCGCTGCGATAGACGGCGCGTACGTTCTCCAGGCCGGTCGGCAAGCGCGCCCCGGTGATGCCGTTGCCGAAGACCACCGTGGCCTTGTCCTCGTCGCCGGTCCTGGTGACGAAGCCGCGCTCCGCCGGGCCCAGGTCGTTGAGATAATCCACCTCGTGCCAGCGCACGTCGTTGACGTAGACCTTCAGGGTGCTCTCCGCCCCCGCGGGGGTCGGCGCCGCGACAAAGGTCAGCGGTGTCTGCTTGAGGTCGAAGGACTGGAAGGCCTTGGACGCGGCGCCGCCGCCCAGGGTCTCGGTGCGGGTCTCGCCGTGAGTGGCCTTGACCACGTTACCGTGTATGGCCAGAGTCTCCCGGCGGTAGGCGTAGGCAAGGTGCTCGGCGAAGCGGATGAAGCTGTGGTTGCGGTCGCCGGGGAGGGCCGTCAGACCGTAGTCGCCGCGTTCGGGGGCGCCCGCCGGCAGCTCCTTGGTGCGGTGAACCACCTCCGCGATCATGGCGAGCTCCGCGGCCTGGACCCCGGGCACCGGCTCGCCGCTCTCGTCCAGGACGTCCTCGCGCTCGCCCTCGACCACCACCCAGCGCCCCGAGGCCAGGCCGCTGTAGAGCCCGTCAAGCTCGATCCAGTCGGACGAGGCCCCTTCCCCGATCGGCTCGGTGATGGGCTCTCCGGCCAGCGTGAGCTCCTCGCTCTCGCAGTGGACCAGGGTCTGGCGCACCGGCGTGAGGAGGATCGCGTCCGGGTCCAGCCAGGTCTTGCCGCCCTTGAAGTCGATGCGGGTCGACTTGCCGGAAATCCCGTAGGCAGTCAGGGATACCTTGGAGACTCCCGCCGTGTCGTCCTGCAGCGAAACGTACAGCGGTGCCGCCAGGTTCGGATCGCCGGGCCGCTCGACCACCGCCCAGCCGTTCTGCCCAACCTTGTACTCGCTGTCCAGGTAGAGGGTGTGGGGGGCCTGGTACGGAGGCGCTGGGATCGGGCTCGTGGACGAGCGGGCAGCGCGAACGATGACCGGATCGTTCGGTTCCGGTGGAACCGACCCGGGCGCCTGCTCTCCCAAGGGGTCGGCCAGGACCCATTCCGCGTAGCTGGTGTAGCTCCTCTCCCCAGTGTCGTTGAGCACCGCCCGAGCCGCGGCATTGTGCCCGAACGGCCGGGCCGCCGCGCGGAACACATAGGCCCTCACCGTGCTCCGCGGGCTCGCCGTCACACCGGCCAGGGCCGCGGGCAGTGACTCGCCTAGCTCCGCGGACATGGCCCCCGCCAGCTGCAACCCGGTATCGGCCTCCTTGGCGAGCGCCCGGCTGAGGTCCCGGTCGATGGCCTGGGGACTGCGCGGGGGAAGCGATGGCTTCCTGGTCAGGCCGGCCATGACGCTGCGCAGGGGATCTGCGGACGGGTCCAACGCTCCGGTGCCCTCGTGGGGATTGACGGCCCGGGCGAAGTCGGCCGCAGCCTCCCGCGCCGCGTCCTCCCTGACCCGCGCGATGGCCGCCTCGACCCCGGACACCACTCCCTGCACCCAGGTTTCCGCCTTGTCCTCCAGGGTCTGGGACTGGGCCTTGATTTCAAGGAGCGCATCCAGGTATGCCAGCAGCGCCACCTCCGCGCTCTGGGCATCCGCGTGGGTGACAGCCGCCTCCTCCATCCGCCGCAGCAAGCGCGTGACCTGGGTGTACGTGGCGGTCCCGAGCACATGGAGCGTCTGGGCCTGCACGTCGGCAGCCCGAGCCGCCTGCTGCAGGGCCGCGGCGTCGACGCCGTAGCCCGGGGAGCCGGCGCGCGCCGAGGCTTCTTGGAAGGTCACCCGGGTGCGGTCGGCGGCGGCGTCCTTCTCGATCTCGGCCACGTGGAGGAGCGCCTGGGGGACCTCGCCGGCGGTCACCAGAACCACGTCGTGGGGCTTGAGATCCGTGGTGATGCCCTGTACCTGGAGGCGCGCATGGGTCGCCGACGGCTCCGTGGGCGCGAGGATGCTCGACAGGGTCTGGGGCTGGGTCAGGCGCGGCTGGAGCCGGTTCCAGCCATCACGGGTCTCGATGGGCTCGACGTTCTCAAAGGTCTGGGGCGTCTCGTCCGGGCCCGGCACGCTTCGCGCCTTGATTTCGTGGGGCGCGAGCTCGGTGGTGTAGCCGCTGTCGAGCTCCAGGGCGAGCCAGGCGGTGGCTGCCACGCCGGGGCGACCCCGGTAGCCGATCAGACGGGCCAGCTCCAGCACCGAGCGGCGCTCCTCGGCGGTGCGCAGGTAGCCCTCGCTGGCGATGCGCTCCTGGTAGAAGGTGAGGACGTCCGCCACCGTCGCCCAGGCGTCGAGCAGGGCGATGGAGGGATCGGAGAGGTCGCGCGTGGTCAGTGCGCGCAGGGGCCGCGGCGGCTCCTTCCCTTCCGCGGGCGGCGGCAAGGCGTGGCTGGAGAGCCGCGCCAGCATGGTCTCGAGGAAGCTCGAATGGGTGCCCACCCGGTACGTCAGGGTGGCCAGCCCCGGGCGGTTGGCGACGGGCTCCGGGGTGACGGGCTCGATGCCTTCGCAGCAGCCGCAGGCCTCGCTCGCAGTCTCCATCGTGCCTCTCCGGTCTGTCCTCAACGCCCGCCGAGCATGCTGAGCTCGAACCGTCCGTGCTCAGGAAAGCTCGGGTCATTGTCGCAACGGGCCACCTCCAAGGGGCCCAGGGGCAACACGCCGTTCGCAAGTTCGTGGTCGGGCTGCTCGAACAGCCGCTGCAGCCGGGTGACACGGGTGCTCTCCACGCCCTCCACAGCCTGGGCGGCGGCGATCAGGGGGCTCAGGTAGACACCCTCGCCGAAGCTCAGACGGTCGGGATGGAAGAAGGCGGGGCCACCGTCGGCAAGGGTCCCCGTGCCGAAGACCCGTTCAAGGGCCTCCTGCACGTGACCGCGCAGGTAGTCGGGGTCGACGCACACCTCCATGGCGATATGGAGGGGCGCATAGCAGGCCGGCACGATGCGCAGGTCGTGACCGATGCGCCGGTAGCGCCGGAGGTCTTCCTCGATCTCGGCGGCGAGCTCATCGCTCAGGCTCTGGCTGCCCAGGGGGTCAACGGCGACCCGCACCTCGTACCAGCTCCCCGACCAGCGCAGCACCGCCGCGGCGCGCTGCACCGCCGGGTTGCGCGTGGCGACGGCGGCATAGTCCGCCGGCACCACGGCCCGCTGCAGGTCCTTTCGAAAGGCTGCCGGCGCGAGGAGCTTGGCCTCGGCAATGGGCTCTGGGTCCGTGCCCCCGGAAGCTGGCAGGGGGTTGCGCAGTCCGGCGATGCCACCGGGCCTCTGGGTGCGGTAGACCAGGTGGCGGATCGACTCTGCTCCGACGTTGCCGGCCCGCCCGTTTCCGGTGCGGTAGAGGGCCACGACGCCCGATCCCGCCGGGGGATGCAGCCCGCACTCGCCGTCGCCGAAGCGCAGGTTGGCGCGGCCCTCGTTGTCGATCTCCACTACGAAGTGGCGGTCGTCCTCCTGGCTTCCGAGCAGGTCCCGCCGCGCCTCCCAGAGGAGGCCGCCGGGCTCGGCGTTGAGCCGGAGATTGGGCAGTGCCCGCCGCGGGTCCTGGGAGAGGGCCACTGCGGCCGGGCCGTCGAGGAGCGGCCGCTCGCTGTAGGTCAGGGGCCCTGCGCCAAGCCGGGGGCGGTAGAGCCCGGGGCTCTCGTTCACGTCCCCCGGGTGGCCCGGGCAGGGGCAG
>JASFUT010000160.1:0-7371 GCA_050050175.1 Chromatiales bacterium | reverse complement strand
GGCACGGGGCCCGTCTAGACTGACTGAGAACCTCCCAGAAGGTTGCAGGGATCGGCATCCGGGCCCGCGAGGCGCCCCGGAGATGTCAGCACCAGGGGACGTACAGGTGAACAGGGACGATCGGGTTTCCTGCGATGGCCCCCCTCGGGCCGGAGTCGTCGGCCCGCAAGCGGGCACCGCCCGGCGATTCCCCCCCGCATCCCCCCTCCCGCCTCGCTTCGGGGGCGCGGGACGAGCGCCCGAATCCGGCTTTCAGCGCGGGCGTGCCCTCCGTCGCGGCGCCGATCGCGGGCGCGGGATCAGGCCGAATGGAGTAAATGGACCATGGCAACCGAGAGAGTGAGAGCTCCGTATTTTCCCGTGATCTATGTCCGCGGCTACGCGGGCACCGAAGGCGAGGTGGAAGAGACGGTCGCCACGCCGTACATGGGCTTCAATCTCGGCTCGACGAAGCTCCGTCAGCGCTGGGACGGCGCGATCGAGCGGTTCATCTTCGAGTCGCCGCTGGTCCGGATGATGAAGGACCACGGGTACCGCGACGTCTACATGGGCGGCGAAGAGGTCTATCCGGGCTCCAGCATCCCCGCGCGCAGCCTCGTCATCTACCGCTACTACGACCAGGTCTCGCCGGCCATGTCGGACGATCCCCAGCGTCCGGACATCCCCGTATACGCGGAGGGGCTCGGGCGGCTGATCGAGCAGGTCCGGGACTCGGTCTGCGGCGACGACGCGCAAGCGCGGCACCTGTTCCGAGTCTATCTGGTGGCCCACTCCATGGGCGGACTGATCTGCCGCTGCTTTCTCCAGAACCCCGCCGTGTCGTCCGGGGAGACGAAGGGGCTGGTCGACAAGGTCTTCACCTATGCCACGCCGCACAACGGCATCGATGTGCGGGTGCTGGGGAACGTGCCGGGGTTCTTCTCGCGAAACAACGCCAACAACTTCAACCGCAGGATCATGCTCGACTACCTGGGTCTCCCGAAGGACGCCGAGCGCGCCGACGACCTGGGTGGGCGGTTCGATCCCGAGCGCTTCTTCAGTCTGGTGGGGACGAACAGCAAGGACTACGCGGTCGCGGCCGGCTGGTCGAGCCGGATGGTGGGGCCGATGAGCGACGGTCTGGTGCGGATCGACAACGCCAGTGTGCGGGGCACCCCGCGGGCGTTCGTGCACCGGAGCCACAGCGGGCACTACGGGATCGTCAACTCAGAGGAGGGCTACCAGAACCTGACCCGTTTTCTGTTTGGCGACGTCCGCGTCGACGGCGTGCTCGAGGTCCAGGAGCTCAGGCTTCCGCCCCGTGTCGCCCGGGCGCACCGCGAGGGGAAGGAGATCCGCGCGTCCTACCACTTCGAGGCCGTCCTGAGGGTCCGCGGCGCGCGCTACGACCTGCATCGGCGGACCGTGGACGAGGGCTCGGCGGTGTTTCGCACGTTCGACGAGATGCTGAGACCGCCCGCGGGCGTCGAGCCGCGTCATCCGTACCTCTTCTCGGCATTTCTCAGCGCCCGCCGCCGGACCAAGCGTGGGGCGGGACCGCTCGTCTTCAGCCTCGACCTGCGGGTTCTGGTCCCCGAGTACGAGATCGACGGCGCGCTCTGGTTCGGCGACCACATCGAGGGCGCCTATCTTTACCGCGATACGCTCACACTCGAGGCCGTGCCGCCGGAGGCGGACGGGGCCGACTGGACCATGCGTTACGGCTACGACTCGCGGACGCCGGGGCGCGCCACCCGCGACGCCGAGGTGCACCGGACGGACGGCGGACGCGATTTCCGCGTGCCCGTGGAGAGCGCGACCCGGCCGGGAATGCGGGCGACGCTCGTGCTGAGGGCCCGGCCGTGGAGCTGATCGGTGCGGCCGAGGGGCGCGTCGGACGACCGGTTCCTTCTCTTCTCCGGGGACTCCCGATGATCGCAAGCGCACCGGCCGTCGTGGCGCCGTGGGCCGCCGCCTGCAGGATCCGGTGTCACCGCTGGCGTTCGTCGGCTGCGCCCTCCGGCTCGGAGCGCTGCTCGAGGAGCCCGGCTGGGGGGGCTATGCCCTCGGCCGGTGTGAGCGGCTCGGGAATGCCCTGACGGCGAGCCTGCGCCTCGGCGTCCTCTGGACGTGCCGGCACCTTCCGCCGTTCTTCATCCCCGGGTCCTATCAGGCGGGGCTGGTCCTTGGTGCAAGCGCATTCGGGCTCTTCAGCCCCACCGCCGTGGCCGCCTCGGTCGTCATAACCTGGATCTACGCACCCAACGATCGGGGCATCTTCGCCGCGATCCTGTTCCACGCGAGCCTCAACCTGAGGCGCGAAACGGTGGCTGTGCCCGAGCGCACCGAGGCGCTCAGGGCCGCGCTGCTCGTCATCCTGGCCGGCCCGATCGCGTGGCGCCGACGGCCCCGGACGCTGCGACAATGCGGCTGAGCCATCCACTCCGTGGCCGCTTCCCGCGCCGGGCCGGCACTGCTCCTAGGATTGAAGGCCATGCTCGATCCCCCTGTTTCCATTCAGCCCTTCCGCGGCTTCGGCAGCGACCGGACAGTCTGCATCTCCGGGCAGGTCATGTTCGGCCGGGGCACGCAGGTGCACCGCCCGCGTGCGCAGGACGAGAGACGGCGGCTGTGGCGGCGGCTGGTCGACGCGCTGCGTCTGGCGATCAGCCCGCGGGTTCCCAGGGCGCGTGTGCGTGTACTCTGCGGTGGGACCACACGGGAGGTGGTCTCCGATCGCCACGGGTATTTCTCCGTCTGTCTGGAGATTCCGCCGCAGAAGACGGCCGCGCTGTGGCGGGAGTATCTGGTCGAGCTGGTTGAGCCCGAGACCGGGGAGGCGGTATCCGGCCGGGGAGAGATCCTGGTGGCCACGCCGGCGTCGAGACGGGTCATCGTCAGCGACATCGACGACACCGTGATCTTCACGGGCGTGTCGAACAAGCTCATGATGCTCTGGCGTCTGTTCGCGCACGGCGTGCAGGAGCGCGTGCCTTTCCCGGGTATCGCAGCCCTCTACCGGGGGTTGTACGGCGGAGGCGACGGCGGCGAGCAGAATCCGCTGGTCTATATCTCACGCAGTCCCTGGAGCATTTATCCGACGCTGGAGGAGTTCTTCCAGTACCACTCGATCCCCATCGGCCCGGTGCTGCAGCTGCGCGACTGGGGAATCACCCTGCGGCATCCGTATCCCCGGCGTGCGCGAGGCCACAAGCACGCGTTGCTCGAGCGCGTGCTCGAGGTCTATCCCGACCGGCCGCTCGTCCTCATCGGCGACAGCGGCCAGCGCGACCCCGAGCTCTATCTGGCGATCGCCCGGGAGCACCCCGACCGGATCGCCGCGATCTACATCCGGGACCTGCGGCTGTCGAAAAGGCGCAGTGCGGGGCTGTCTGCCATGCGGGACGAATTGGACGGGCTGGGGGTGGCGATGGTCGCGGCTGCGACCACCGACGAGATGGCCCGTGACGCGCGGGAGCGCCGCTGGATCTCGCTCCGGGACCTGGACGAGGTCCACGGCCGGCGGATTCGGGACGAGCCCTGAGCAGGCGCTGGCGTAACGCGCTCGGGCCGGACCCATTCTCCGGCGGCCTGGGAGCCGACCTGCGCAGGGGTGGCCCGCGCGGGTCGTTGCCGCTCGGCGCCTCCCGTAGTCAGGCCTGCCCCTCGGCCGGAGCCCGGGGCGACGCTTCAGGCGCGTCGGGCTCGGCGAGGAAGGGCTGGAGCAGCATATCGCCGAGCCGCTGGTGCCGCGCATCCCGGTAGGCGGGCAGACCGATCACCATGTCCGTGTGACCGAGCGCGGGCTGATCGAGGTAGGTGCCGAACAGGCGGTCCCAGAGCGGCATGACGGCGCCGAAATTGGTCATGGCCTCGCCCGGCGCCGCCGAATGGTGGGTGCGGTGCAGGTCGGGCGTGACCAGCGCGCGGCGCAGCGCCCGGTCGGCAGGCAGCGGGAGGCGCAGGTTCGCGTGCGCGAAGAGCGACCAGCCGAGATGGATGAATCCGTAGAGCGCCGCGGCCTCGGGCGGCGGACCCAGCGCGACCACCACGGCTAGGCCGAAGCCAGTGGTGAAGACGGCCTCCAGCGGGTGGAAGCGCAGCCCGGTCGAGAAGTCGTAGTCGCGGTCGGTGTGGTGCACGCGATGCAGCCGCCACAACAGCGGCACCTGATGCAGCAGGCGGTGCTGGACGTAGTAGGCCAGGTCGAGCGCCAGGAAGGTGAGAGCCCAGGCGAGCCAGGCCGGCGGATAGAGCAGGTTGAGCAGTCCGTAGCCGCGCTCGGCGGTCCAGATCGCCACCCCGACGCCGATCAACGGGTAGAGCCAGCGCACCAGTCCCACATCGATCAGGTGCAGCAGGATCGTGTGGCTCCAGCGGCTGCCCATTCCCGGGTGCAGGGCCCGTCGGGGAACGAAGGCCTCGCCGGTGGCCACCAGGAGGATGGAGCCGAAATAGATGCAGAGGAAGACCTCTGCCTCGTGTGAGATCAGCCAGCCCAAGATGTCAGATCCGCAGGTGTATAAGGACTCAGCGCTTGTTGCGCGCGCGCCAGGCCAGCACGCCCGCGAGCGTTCCGGCGGCCAGCAGGCCGAGGATGGACGGCTCGTCGACCGTGGACGGGGGCGGCTGCATCACAAGCGCTTGGACGGACGCGGCCGCGATCAGCGTCGTCAGGCCCAACAGCAACACGGGTGCATTTTTCATCATATCTTTCCCCAGCTCGCTCGGATGCGACGCGGCAGCGTCATTGGGAGACGGCCAGTCCGGGACGTCTCGACCTCGGCTTGGGCTCGGCCTACCGCCGGCGCCGGCTGCGCCAGGCCAGCACGCCGGCGACCGTTCCGGCGGCCAGCAGACCGAGGATGGACGGCTCGTCCACCGACGACGGAGCCGGTGGCGCGGTGGTTGCGTGAGCCGACACGAGCGCCATCAGGCTCGCAAGACCGCCCAGTACGAATGGGACCTTTCGCATCGAGCTCCTCCCTCGGTTATCTGTTATTGGATGCAAGGCGACAAGGAGCGGAGGATAGCCGGGGCGCCGGGGTTTGACAACGGGACGATCGCGGTGGCAGCCCGGGATGGCACGAGACCGACCCCGGCCGGCGTCGTTCGCTCTTGGACGGGCTTCGGGATCGCGCTCGATTTCGTGCGGGCTGCCGGAGGAGACCGGAAAGTGCCGGGCCGGGCCAGATCCGGTTGGAGTCCGGCAGAGCCAGGCAGCCAGCGCGGGCCTTTCGGGGGGTGTGTCTGTGCTCAGCTCCCCGGGTCCGCATCGTCCTCCCGCTCGTGCAGCCGGGTGATGCTCTGCACGGTGCGCACCACTTCCCCGTCCGGCAGCGGCGGGCGGCAGCGCTGGCGGTTCCAGCACAGCAGCAGCTCAATGGCCACGTTGGGGTCCACGCCGTGCCAGAGGAGGTGTCCGGTGAGAGACGCGATGGTGTTGTTGCGCGCTCCCTCGGCCACCCCCTCGGCGAGCAGACGGCGCCAGTGCCCGGGGGGATGGCCCGCGGGGCCGTCCGGGGAGCGGGCCTGCTCCAGCAGCCAGCGGGGGATCGGCGCGGGCATCAGCTCACCCGGTCCCCGACCCGGACGCCAGGTGTAGCGCCTTCCGGACGGATGGACCGAGGGCGGCGCGACGATCATGCCGCCGTCGCCGCGCAGGTCGACCCCCGGCGCCAGGGCAACCTTGTTGCGCACATGCCCGCCGGGGTGGGCGAAGTACAGGTGCCTGCCCCCGCCGCCCGACACGGCCTCCACCGTGCGGGGCAGGGGGCCGTTGCGCTGCTCCAGGGCGGCCAGGCCCTGGGTGCCGCCGTGCCCGGGGTCCACGTCCACCACCACCAGCCCCGACACCGCGCCGGTGACGATGCCGATGTTGGCCCCCGGCCGGCGGGTGAGCCAGAGATCCACCTCGTCCTCGGTGGGCCGCGAGCGCTGGTAGTCCTGCCAGGCGACGGCCGGGCGCTTGTCGCGGGGGCGTAGGGGGATGACCGACCAGCCGCGCGCCAGGTAGCCGAGCGCCGCCCGGCGGACGTCGCCGACGGAACGCCGATTCACGGCGCAGTCCCTCCCGCGCTGATTGTTCGCGCCGACCGGTGGCCGCCGCCGCGCAGCCCGTCCTCGAGGTGTGCGGCTGGTGGGTGCGTCTCGCGCATGCCGGTTCCCGGAGGGCCCCGCCTACTCCGTCAGGTGATAGAACCGCCGGTTCAGATAATCCGTGACGTCCCGGATGTCCTCCGCGGTCCAGTCCAGGTCCGCGTGCACGCTCCACGAGGCCACCCGGGCACGCAGTCCCTCGAGGGAGGTCACGGACCGCCGGTCCCGTGTGTGGGCCCAGCCTTCGTGGCAGTGCTCACAGTGGTTCTCGTAGAGTGCGCGGCCGCGGTCGAAGGGCTCCTGCGCCGCAGGCACGGAAGCCCCGAGCACCCCCGCGGTTGCGGCCATCGCGACCAGTCGGTTGATCGACCCCATCGGGATCGTCCTCCCTGTTGTCGGGGCCGATCGAGGCCTCACCGATAAGCATAGAGCGGACATGCGGTGGCGCCAGCGCCAGCGCTCGGAGGCAGCCTTTCCGCGGCTGACCCCGTGCCATCGGAACGCTTGCCCTGTGACAGGACCCCGACGGGGATTTACCATCGGGGCGTGCAGCACTCATTCGTCCAGAGCGGCCGCGGCGGGCAGACGCGAACGGCCTGTCTGAGCCTGACGCCGGACCGCGGTTCGGGCTGCAACGGCGAACCGGAGAGACCGATATGAGAACGACCAGCGTCATTATCACAGGCCTGCTCGCCATCCTGCCTGCCGGGCCGTGCTTCGCGGAGATCACCGACGAGGGCCTTCGTCAGGTGATAGAAATGCGCGCCAGGGCCATGGATACCGACCGCGACGGCACCGTCTCCCGGAGTGAGTACCTCGCGAATGCCAGACGGGAGTTCGCGCGGATGGACCTGGACGGGAACGGGCGCATCACCGCCGCCGAGCGCCACCAGATCGCCGGCAGGCTGGGCGCGCTTCGCCAGGTGCTCGGTCCTTGAGGGTCGCATCCTGAACGGTCGTCGGCACCGCCGCCGGGCCTGCGCGGGTTGGCCCGAGGTCAGGCGTCAGCCGCACAAGGTCCTCAGTGCCGCCAGCCCTCCCGCTGAAGCGGGACCTCCAGGACTGCGATCATTTCCGCCTTCGCCCGGGATCCATGCAGGTCCGGCTCCAGTCGGACAAGGCTCCCGGCGGGCCGGCAATCATGTCCGCAGGGGCCGCGGCGTCGCCCGGTTCTAGTGCTCGGTCCCATACAAATCGTTTGCTTCAGAGCCCCTCCCATGGGCCAAGGCAAGGCGCGTCCCGCAGGGAATGGTGATCCCATTGCCAAGGGGCGCAACGCAGCATTGGCCCATG